>CAUCOL010000070.1 GCA_958444395.1 uncultured Lachnospiraceae bacterium | reverse complement strand
CTAAGAAGTCCGTATGGATCTTCGGTGGTGACGGTTGGGCATATGATATCGGATTCGGTGGTCTCGACCATGTACTTGCTTCCGGTGAGAACGTAAACGTTATGGTATTCGATACAGAGATGTATTCTAATACAGGTGGACAGGCATCTAAGGCTTCTAACATCGGTGAAGTTTGTCAGTTCGCTGCTGCCGGTAAAGAAGTTGGTAAGAAATCTCTGGCAGAGATCGCTATGAGCTATGGTTACGTATATGTAGCACAGATCGCTCTTGGTGCAAACCCTGCACAGGCAGTTAAGGCTATTGCAGAGGCAGAGGCTTATAATGGTCCATCCCTGATCATCGGTTATGCTCCATGTGAGCTCCACGGTATCGCTAAGGGTGGTATGAACCACTGCCAGGATGAGATGAAGAAAGCTGTTAAGGCTGGATACTGGAACTTATTCTCATTCAACCCTGAACTGAAGGCTGAAGGAAAGAATCCATTCACTCTGACATCTAAAGAGGGTGACGGTTCTTATCAGGATTTCCTGAACAACGAGGCTCGTTATACTCGTCTGATCAAGCCATTCCCTGAGAGAGCTGAGAGACTTTTCAAGGAGTCTGAGGAAGCTGCAAAGGCTCGTTATGAGCACTTACAGAAGTTAGTAGAGCTCTACAAATAAGATGTAAGGATCAATAGATCATGCAGAGAGTCATCGCGCGAAAGTGCGGTGGCTCTTTTTGACATGATAGGAAACTTGCCGTTTCCTATCATGTCAAAAACGCTCTGCGAGGATGCAATCACCGCACAGAGGAAGATTGCATAAGCAATTTTCAGAGATAAATAAGCGATAAGTGAAAAAAATTCATGATAAATCGGAAAGAAATTCACGATACATGGCGTTCGTGGGTTGAAAAAGCCGACAAATTATGCTAAATTAATTTTTATGAATTTGTGCTGGCGGTGCGGACGCAGATTTTTACAGGAAATGAGCATCGCAGAAAAGAGGGAAGAAATGATAAAAGTAGTTAAGTTTGGCGGAAGTTCTTTAGCAAGTGCAACCCAGTTTGCAAAGGTTGGAAAGATCATTACCTCAGATCCTGAGAGAAAGTTTGTAGTACCAAGTGCTCCGGGCAAGAGAAATGACAAAGATACAAAGGTAACAGATATGTTATATACCTGTTATGGCCTGGCACAGGAGGACAAGAGCTTCACCAAAGAACTGAAGAAGATTAAAGAGCGTTATGATTCTATTATTAATGGATTGCATATCAAATTATCACTGGATGATGAATTCAAAAAAATAGAGGAAAACTTCAAAAATAAAATCGGTTCTGATTACGCTGCTTCCCGCGGAGAGTACTTGAATGGTATTATCATGGCAAACTATCTTGGATATGAGTTTGTAGACCCTGCTGATGCGATCCTGTTTGATGCGGATGGAAACTTTGAGCCGGAGAAGACGAATAAAGCTCTGCAGAAGAGACTTCAGGGAATTGAGCGTGCGGTTATTCCGGGATTTTATGGTGCTAACGAGGATGGAACGATCAAGACATTCTCCCGTGGTGGTTCAGATATTACCGGTTCGATCGTTGCTAAGGCGGTACACGCATCCAGCTATGAGAACTGGACCGATGTATCCGGTTTCCTAGTAGCGGATCCACGTATTATTGATAATCCGGAGCCGATCAAGATCATCACGTATCGTGAGTTAAGAGAGTTATCTTACATGGGTGCCAGTGTACTGCATGAAGATGCTGTATTCCCGGTACGTCAGGCGGGCATCCCGATCAATATCCGTAATACCAACGCACCGGAAGATGAAGGAACCTGGATCGTTGAGAGTACCTGTCATCATTCTGCCTTTACGATCACAGGTATTGCCGGAAAGAAGGGCTTTGTAGCGGTTAATGTTGACAAGGATATGATGAACTCAGAGGTCGGTTTTGGACGGAAAGTATTATCTGCCTTTGAAGAAAATGGAATCAACTTTGAGCATATGCCATCCGGCATTGATACAATGACCGTATTTGTACATGAGCCGGAGTTTGAATGCAAGGAACAGGCAGTCATCTCTGCGATCAACCGTTATGCAAAACCGGACAGCATTGAGTTAGAGACAGATCTTGCGCTGATCGCAGTCGTAGGCCGCGGCATGAAGTCAAACCGTGGTACAGCCGGAAGAATTTTTTCTGCATTAGCACATGCCAATGTCAATGTCAAGATGATCGATCAGGGATCTTCTGAGTTAAATATCATTATCGGTGTCAGCAACAATGATTTTGATACAGCGATTCGTGCGATCTATGATATTTTCGTAAAGACCCAGCTGTAATTTTGTCGAAAAATGTAACAGACAGGTCACAGAATGGACATATTTATTTGATAATATAAGAGTTGGAAAGTGAAAACTTTCTACTCCCACCCTATTATACGCTGGATAATGTAAAGTTATCCGAGAAAAGAGCCTTCCCAGGCTCTTTTTCTTTATACGGATTTTGGTTGCACCCATTCAGAAAATACGATAAGATAGGATTAGATAGATAGGTCAAAAAGGAAGGATTCGGTAGGAATATGAAGTGGAAATATCTTTTGTTTGATTTGGATGGGACATTGACGGATTCCAGTGAGGGAATCATAAACTGTGTACAATATGCATTAAAGGATGCCGGAAGAGAACTAAATGACAGGAAAGAACTGCTTCGTTTTATAGGACCGCCTCTGATTGACGGATTTCAGGAGATTACAGGAATGACACCGGAAGAAGCGGCACGTGCTGTGGTAAAGTACAGGGAACGCTATGGAGTGATCGGTCTTTTTGAAAACAAAACCTATGAGGGGATCGGGCAGGTTCTGGCGGAACTGAAGAAAGAAGGGGCTGTGATTTCGCTCGCAACCTCCAAGCCGGAAGATTACTCCTTACGTATATTGCAGCATTTTCATCTGATGCCGTATTTTGATGAGGTGGTGGGAAGTCTGCATAACGGAGAACGAAATAATAAAAAAGATGTGATCGCAGAGGTGTTTCGCAGACTGGATCTGTCAGAGGAGGAGAAGAAAGAGACTCTGATGATTGGTGACAGAAAGCATGATATAATAGGGGCAAAAGCAATGGGAATCGCATCGATGGGCGTCTATTATGGTTTTGCACAGCCGGGAGAGCTCGAAGAAGCGGGAGCCGACTATATCGTACATACAGTTGATGAGATACCGGACTGTATCAGAAAGAATCAGGAAAGTGATGGAAAGTAAGAGATGAGTAAAAAGAAAAAAGTGACGGCAGTCAGTGGAAAGAAAAAATGGATTCCGGCGGTGGTGATCCTCGGGATCGCTCTGGCTGTTGTGATTGCAGCAGTATGCATTGTCAGAAATAAGAGCATCAGGGATGGAAGTATATCAAATCCGTCAAGATACGTAACGCTTGGTCAGTACATCGGCAGAAAGGAGTCGCTGGCAGTGACACAGGAAGATCTGCAGACGGAGATCGACAGCGTTCTGGAGGATCATACAGAGTATGAACAGCAGAGCGGGACGGTACAGGATGGTGATATGGTATATGCTGATTTTGAGGGGTATGTCAACGGTGCCAAGATCGATGCTACCTGTGGAAGTGATTATGTAGAGATTGGTTCCGGAGACTGGCTGGATGGCTTTGAGTCCAATCTGATCGGTACGCAGACCAGGGAGACAGCCGTATTTACACTGGCGGTACCGGATGGAACGTACGGGGATGCATCCATTGATGGACAGAATGTGGAATTTCATGTGACAGTGCAGTATATCTGTGGAGATGAGATCAAGCCGGAATACAATGATGCGTTCGTACAGTCGATCTCCGACAAATATAAGACGGTAGAAGAGTATAATGCACATCTGACGAAAAAGCTTCAGAAGGAAAATGAAGAAGCAAAAGACGAAACAGTCTGGAGTGACGTTGTGGCAGACTGCAAGGTGAAGAAATATCCGAAGAAGATGCTGGAGGATGCAAAGGAAGAGGTACTGCAGGGGTACTATGATATGGCGGATGTTTATGGCTGTAGTAAAGAGGAGGTCTTTACATCCTTTGGCTACGACAGCGAGGAAGCATTTATCCAGTCGGATCTTCCGTCTCTGGCAAAGGACACGGCGAAGGAATATCTGATTGCACAGGCGATCGCGCAGAAAGAAAATATTCAATATACGCAGAAAGAATATGTAGCACTGCTGGAGGAAGAATATTCTTATAATGAAGAAGCCTATGATTCCAAAGAGGCATATGAAAAAGCAAAGAAATCATACTTGAACAACCAGTGTTTGATGAAAAAAGTGAAAGAATGGATCGCATCGAACACAGAATATACAGAATAATGTTGTAGAATAGTATCTGTAATCTGTTCGTAAGACAGGCTATGAGATGCTGCTGCAAAGAAGGGAGGGCATCGCATGGTGAAAAAAGAGTACATTTTGGACGGATACCGTTTTGCGTCAGAGAGTGAATATAAGCGTGCCAAAAAAGAAAAAGAAACGATAGCGTATGTAACCGCAAATACAGACTCGGCAGATATGAAAGCGTTATTAAAGCTGTATAATCGTTCGATTGATAAAAATGCCTTTCAGACGATCATCGGACAGCAGTTTCTGCATAATATCCGCAGGAGACTGATCGGAAGCAGGATCGTTTCGGAGGAAACACTGGCACCGATTCCGGTGGTGAGTCAGCAGGTACAGGTGGTTCGCTCGGATAAGAGCGCCGATCAGAAGAAAATGCAGACCTATAAAGCGGCGTATGAGAACCTGGCAGCAAATCAGAAGATAAAAAATATTCTGATCGCAGTCCTGATCGCAATGATCCTGGCGATGTTTGTTATAACGTACTTTTCAAAATATTCCGTATTTACGTATTTTACAGATTATAAAACACAGATCCGGAATGAAGTTGTCGATGAAATGGAGACATGGCAGAAACAACTGGATGAGAAAGAAAAGGATCTGCAGCAGAGAGAAGAAAAGCTGGCAAAGTAAATAGATGACAGGAGGTTGGTCAAATGGAACAGCTTAAAATTCTGGTGGTTGATGATGAGCAGCGTATGCGAAAACTGGTCAAGGACTTTCTGGTGAAGAAGAATTTTGATGTATTGGAAGCTGGAAACGGAGAGGAAGCGGTCGATACATTTTATGAGAATAAAGACATTGCACTGATCATTCTGGATGTTATGATGCCGAAGATGGATGGTTGGGAGGCGTGCCGTGAGATACGAAAATACTCACAGGTACCGATCATCATGCTGACAGCCAAAAGTGATGAAAAGGATGAGCTTCTTGGGTTTGAACTCGGTGTGGATGAATATATCTCCAAGCCGTTTAGTCCGAAGATTCTGGTAGCGCGCGTGGAAGCAATCCTTCGCCGGACGAATGCACTGGATGAGGGAATTAAGGAGATTGGTGGTCTGCAGATCGATCAGGCGGCCCATGAGGTCAAGATTGACGGACAGCCGATCGAGCTGAGTTTTAAGGAGTTTGAACTGCTTACCTATTTTGTGACGAATCAGGGAGTGGCATTATCCAGAGAACGTATTTTAAACAATGTGTGGAATTACGATTATTTTGGAGATGCCAGAACAATTGATACACATGTAAAGAAGCTCAGAAGCAAACTGGGAGACAAAGGAAAATATATAAAGACCATCTGGGGAATGGGGTATAAGTTTGAGGTATCCCAGGATTGATGGAATCTATAGCAGGCAGCTTTCAGGTTTATGAGCTGTCTGAACTTTTCTGATGAAATGAGGGAAAAACGATGCGTATGGAGTTAAAAGGAAAGAGAAAGCGGCATCCGTCCGTTAAGACGAAACTGGTACTTACGTTGACCGGACTGCTGGCTATAACGATACTAGGCTGCTGGGTCATGAACCAGGTGTTTTTGCCAGGTTACTATCAGTATAGTAAAGTGCAGGCGCTGTCAGATTCTTTTCATAAGATTGATGAGATCGTAAGCAAGGATGAGAATATGAAGGATGGTTCCGGACAGTCTCTGACAGAGGAAAGCCTTTTAAAGCTGGAGGCGATGTCTGCGAATAGTTCCAGCAGCTCATACCTGTTTCAGATCAATAATTTTCTGGGAAAACTGTACTATACATTTTATTATCCCAGTTCCGATACGGTCAGCGAACGGCAGCTGCAGGAGGTACAGGAAAAAACCCTGGATTATGTGACGAATATGGTCAACGGAAGGGACAAGATGCCGGGAAAAGAGCTGATGCGATCCGGAAAGTCATATTATGTGTATAAGGTGTTTGACGAGAAGATAGGTTCCTTTTATCTGGAACTCTTTGGACAACTGGGTACGGGACAATATATTTATTCAAGAACGAACTTTCAGAGCATCCGTGAAAATGTCAGGATATCGAACCGCTTCCTGACATATATCGGAGTGGGAGCGATCCTGCTCGGACTGGTGCTGCTTCTTTTTATCAGTAACAATTTTACCAGACCGATCCAGCGTATGACAGAGATTGCCAGAAGGATGGCGGATCTGGATTTTGATGCGAAATACCCGGTGACCACGCAGGATGAGATTGGCATGTTGGGGCACAGCATTAATGCGTTGTCGGAGCAGCTGGAGGAGACGATCTCAGAGTTGAAGTCGGCCAATAATGAGCTGCAGAAGGATATTGAGAATAAGATCCAGATTGATGAGATGCGAAAGGAATTTTTGTCCAATGTTTCGCATGAATTAAAAACCCCGATCGCCCTGATCCAGGGGTATGCGGAAGGACTGCATGATAATATCAACGATGACAGAGAAAGCAGAGAGTTTTACTGCGAGGTAATCATGGATGAAGCTGCCAAAATGAATAAAATGGTCAAAAAACTGCTGACATTAAATCAGATAGAATTTGGAAATAATCAGGTGTCTTTTGAACGGTTTGAGCTGGTACAGGTGGCACAGTCTGTCATACAGTCTGCAATGCTTCTGGCAGAGCAGAAATCGGCATCCATCATTCTGGAAGAGCATGATCCGGTCTATGTCTGGGCGGATGAATATATGGTCGAAGAAGTGATTACAAACTATATCAGCAATGCGATCAATCATGTTGATGGAGAAAAAAGGATCGTTGTATCACTGGAGGATCGTAAAGAGGTGGTTCGGCTTAAGGTGTTTAACACGGGACAGCAGATCCCGGAGGAAGATCTGGATAAGATCTGGATCAAATTCTATAAAGTAGATAAGGCACGCACCAGAGAATATGGCGGCAGCGGCATCGGACTGTCGATCGTGAAAGCAATTGTGGAATCGATGAACCAGCAGTGCGGTGTGGTAAATCGTGAGGACGGTGTGGAATTCTGGTTTGATCTCGACAAGCAGAATTAACTGCCTGCAGGGAAGGGGGCTGTTGAATCAGCCGGTGCCGGATCGACGGGAATTTAGTTTATGAGATACCGGTATCAGCATTGCGAAAATTAGCAAAATATGGTACGATAGCATATAGAATATTGGTATGGTATCAGGAAATGAGGCAGACTATGAGAAAAAGATTCTGTATAGCAATCATTGCGGCAGGGATGCTGTTGACCGGATGCAGCAGCGGACCGGATCTGAGCCGTGTGAATAATGATCTGGAAGCAGAGTATATGGCGGGTTTGATCTTAAAGAACGACAGTGAATATGGAAAGATGCTGGATTATGACAGAAGCATTCTGACAGCGACTCCTACGCCGGAACCTACGATCGCTCCTGCGCCGACGCAGACACAGAGCGGTACAGATCCAGCGCAGCAGACCGAATCGGACACAGCTTCTTCGGCAGAGCCGGCAGGTGAGACCTATGTAGATGTAAAGGATGTTGTGAATGTACAGGGGATCCGTGTGACTCCGCAGACGTATGAATTGAAGAATACGTATGGAACAGCGTACGCATCGGTGAGTGCCAGGTCAGGAAAAAGGCTTTTCATTGTAAAGTTCCGGATTAAGAATACATCCTCGTCTGACCGGAAGGTCAATATGAATAAAAAGGGATTTGACTATCAGCTGTCAGTGGATGGAAATACAGTCGGCAGTCCGTTGATGACGATCCTGCAGGAGGACCTGCAGTACTATCAGGGGACGATTCCGGCAGGAAAGAGCCGGGAAGCGGTTTTGATATTTGAAGTAGATAAGAAGTTAAAGATTACAGATGCACAGGTGAACGTTTCCAATGGAACCGGTACTCTCTATGCAGGACAATGGTTCCCACATCATTTCGTTCAATATCAGTCTGGTCGA
>CAUCOL010000069.1 GCA_958444395.1 uncultured Lachnospiraceae bacterium | reverse complement strand
ACCGGGAGCAGCCGTTTATGATGGGATTTGCAGCAAAGGATCTGTACCAAAATGTGGACAGTAAAGAGATGGTGCTGGTACAGGGAATCATTGATGCCTTTTTCTATGAAGGGGAAGATATTATATTGGTAGACTATAAGACCGATTATGTGGCATCCGGAGACGGGCAGGAGCTGGTCGATAAGTACCATGCGCAGCTGGGCTATTACACCCAGGCGCTGGAACGGATCACAGGACATGCCGTGCGGGAGCAGATCATATATTCCTTTGGATTGGGGAAAGAGATTTTACTGCCCTGAAGAAACTACAGTGTCTCCAGATCACGGATCCACATTTCGACAGAGGCGTCGCTTGGCATACGCCAGTCACCGCGTGGAGAGAGTGCGACGCTTCCGACTTTTGGGCCATCCGGGAGACAGGAACGTTTAAATTGCTGTGCGAAGAAACGCCAGTAGAATTTGCGCAGCCATTTTAGGATCGTTTCCTGGTCATAGACACCGTGGAATGTATAGCAGGCGAGCCGGTAGATCTTGGATGGCGTATAGCCAAAACGCATCACGTAATACAGATAGAAGTCATGCAGTTCGTATGGTCCGACGATATCTTCTGTTTTCTGTGCGATCTTTCCGTCTTTTGGAGGGAGCAGTTCCGGACTGACCGGTGTATCCAGCACGTCCATCAGGACATCGTGTAATTTCTGATCCGTGGTAGTTTCGGCGTAGTAGTGTACCAAATAACGGACAAGCATTTTTGGGACAGAGCAGTTGACACCGTACATAGACATGTGATCTCCATTGTAGGTTGCCCAGCCTAAAGCAAGCTCAGACATGTCACCGGTACCGATCACCATGCCGCCGCTCTGGTTTGCAATATTCATCAGGATCATGGTACGTTGTCTTGCCTGTGAATTTTCGTAGGTGACATCGTGTACCTTAGGGTCATGTCCGATATCACGGAAATGCAGCTGAACTGCTTCGTGGATCGGTACCTCTGTCAGTGTAGCACCCAGCTGACGGGTCAGATCACAGGCGTTCTGGTAGGTTCGGTCGGTTGTACCAAAGCAAGGCATGGTAACTGCCTGGATACCGGCTCTGTCGAGCCCCAGCATATCAAAGGCTTTGACGGTAACGAGCAGTGCCAGTGTCGAATCCAGACCTCCGGAGATGCCGATCACGGCGCTGGTACAATGTGTGTGCGCCAGACGTTTTTTTAGTCCCATTGCCTGGATATTCAGAATCTCGTCGCAACGGCGGTCGCGGTCTGCTTTGTCGTTTGGTACGAAAGGAGTGCGCTCGTAGTGACGGGTCAGAGGAGTGTCCTCTATATGTGCAAAGGTAAAGTATTCGACATCATAGCCGGCTTCTTCCGGGGGAGTGATCTGAAATGTTGTCATACGGCGGCGTTCACTGATCAGGCGTCCCAGATCCAGTTCAGAGACAACCATTCCGTTGTGAAAACGCTCTGTTTCTGCCAGAATGCTTCCGTTCTCGGCGATCAGATTATGACCGGCAAAGACCAGGTCGGTGGAAGATTCGCCTTCTCCGGCATCAGCATAGAGATAGCCGCAGATCAGGCGGGCAGATTGGTTGCGGATCAGCTCGCGGCGGTACAAGTCCTTTCCGGTGGTTTCATCACTGGCAGACAGATTTGCGATCACCGTAGCCGAAGCCATAGCATGATGGCAGGATGGTGGAATTGGCATCCACAGATCTTCACAGATGTCGATGCCCAGCACGAAATCCGGCAGATTTTCCGCAGCAAAAAGAAGTTTTGCGCCGAAGGAGATATCCTCTCCTGCCTCGCCCAGCGCCGGGATCGTAATATAATCATTTTCGGAAGGGGCGGGAGCGAAGTGGCGTGCCTCATAAAATTCAGAATAATTCGGAATGTGCTGCTTTGGTACGATACCTAACAGCTCCCCCTGGTGGATTACAGCAGCGACATTGTACAGTCTGCCGTGATGCATCAGGGGCAGACCGACCAGTGTCAGCATATCAAAGGCGGTTGATGCTGCAATGATCTGTGCCAGTCCGGTCAGACAGCCATCCAGCAGGATGTTCTGCAGAAAAAGGTCACCACAGGTATAACCGGAGAGACACAGCTCCGGAAAGACTGCAAGTTTGGCGCCTGCTCCGGCGGCCTGCTGCATGCCGAGAATAATCTGCTCTGCATTGTATGCTGTATTGCCGACCTGAATATTCGGTGTCAGGGCAGCTACTTTGATAAATCCGTCTTTCATATATAAAAACCAACCTTTCTAGAACTATGATGTTTCTATCCTATGCTTTTTTAGGGGGGCAGTCAATGGGATTCGCTAAAATCTTTTATGTTTATATTAAAACATCCCGCACCGCTGGAGGGCAGTTACATTCCAACTCTCCGGTCATGCAGCAGAATTAAATACATCATTTGATTTTTGCTCGAAATACTATGTTGTCTGCAAAATGATGGATGAAAAATTCGCGCAGAGTATTAGTCTTTTCCAGATCAGTCCATCTCTCCCACGGTTACGATGTGTACGTGCGGAGAGTGTGTCTGAACCCCCTTGCAGGTAATAGCAGCCAGAACTTTGACGGCACACTTGCGTTACTTGCGCTGACGCAGCGGTGCATAAGCGTATCTGTATTTTATAATATAGATACGCTAAGCACCGGCGAGCGCAAAGTGCCATTCAAAGTTTTGGCTGACTACTGCCTGCTGGGGGGAGTTCCGCTCGGAGCACGTAATTCATCCATCGTAATCATTGGAAAGCGGGATTTGGAAAAGGCGTAAGGTACCAAGCCAATTTTTCATCCTCATTTACGCAGACATTTATAGTTTACAAGCAAAAATCAGTATATCGGTTATATGCATGCGCATGATGGGATGGATGGGCTTTTACTGTCTGGAAGGGTGTGGAAAATCTGTGTTATAAAAAAATGTCGAAAGGACTAAAGGATCTGAAAATATTTCCGATACATATATTGATAGTTTAGGAATTTGATTTTTTAGGTGGTGATATTATGAGAATCGATGCATATAGTCAGGTGAGCCAGATATACCAGACGAATAAGTTAAAAAAGACGGTGAAGACATCTGAGACCAGAGCAAAGGATCAGTATCAGATTTCCCGCAGTGGCAAAGATTATCAGATCGCAAAGCAGGCATTAAGTGAAGTGCCAGATGTGCGGGAGGATAAGGTGGCTGCATTGAAAGAGGCATTTGCATCAGGAACGTACAATGTTTCCTCACAGGAGATCGCCGAATCTATGGTTAGTAAGTTTTATGATGCATTAGCATAAGAATACAACATTAGGAGGTTTGACATTGGCAAGTCTGATGGAAGAACTGGTGGCTGTATTGAGCAGCCAGAGAGATATTTATCAGGATTTGATACCGGTGTCAGAGGAGAAGACACAGATCCTGATCAAAGGAGACCTGAAGGCACTTCAGGAGATCACCGAGCGGGAACAGGAGTTGCTGGACCGTGCGAATGCACTGGACGGCAGACGGGAGAAGATCATTGCCAATATGGGCATGGTATTGAACCGGGATCCTGCACAGCTGAATCTGAGTACGTTAGTTGAGATTCTGGCGAAGCAGCCGGAAGAAAAGAAGCAGCTCAGTGAACTGCATGACTCTCTTCAGAAAGTGATGAAGCGGTTAGTTACCGTCAATGAAAAGAACAAAGCGTTAATTAAGCAATCCCTTGAAATGATAGAATTTAATATGAATTTTATCCAGAGCACACGGATGTCGCCAGGGAGCAATAATTACAATCGTAATGCATCAAGCAGTTATGGACCGGACATGGGACCGGGCAGCTTTGATGCAAAGCAGTAATTATTCCGGATCAGCAGGAAGGCTGGTTCGGACCAAAATAGGATTTTGGCTGCGATGGCAACAGACATGTGCTTTTTGGATTTAAAAATATACGATATGACACCGAAGTGTTTCGGGGGGATATCCGGCAGGATAGATAAGAAAGGATCAGCTAGTTATGAGTTTATTTACCAGCTTTAATTCCGGTGTATCCGGTCTTCAGGCAGCGCAGTCCGGGCTGAATACGACAGCGCATAACCTGGCGAATACAGCGACGAAAGGGTATACGAGACAGCAGAATATACAGACAGACCGGTATTATCAGACGTATAAGGTGACGACAGACGGCAAGATGAAGATCGGTATGGGCGTGGGGATCGCAGACATCCGACAGATCCGTGATACGTTTCTGGATAAGGAGTATCGTCTGGAGTACGGACGTCAGTCATTTTATGAGAAGCTGGCGGAGACAGAGGGCGAGGTGCAAGACATTTTCGGAGAGACGGAGGGTGTCGAGTTTCAGAACAGCCTGAATAACATCTGGAAGGTGATCCAGACGATCAGTACGGACCGAGAAGATATTACGAATCGTGAGCTGCTGGTATCAGCAGCGGAGTCATTCCTCGAGTCAGCGCAGAATGTTTACGGCTCTCTGCAGATCTATCAGACGAGTCTGAATACACAGATTGAAGAACAGGTTTCCAAGATCAATGAGATCGGTGAAAAGATCGCTTATTATAATACAAAGATCGCGCGTGCAGAGGCATCCGGTCTGGAGAATGCAAACGATTACCGTGATATGCGGAATCAGCTGATGGATGAGCTTGCATCATATACAAATTATGACAGCCGGGAAGACAGCGATGGCACAGTGGAGATTTATATTAACAATGCGGTCTTCGTAAATGCTGATATCAGCTACCATATGGGGACGGAGAAGATCACAAAAGAGGGCATCAGTCAGGCAACCGGCAAGAAAGAGACGCTGGCTGTGTCCGAGATGGACAAGGTGGTCTGGCTGGATAATGGCTTTGGAGATGTATATGATCTGACCGAGGCATATTCGACAGAGAAAAAGACGGACGTCGGTTCGCTGCTTGGTATCCTGACGGCGCGCGGACAGGACGTGGCACGCTATACGGATATTCCGGTGAAGCCGAAGCAGGAAGATTATCAGACAGATACAGAATATAAGGTCGCTATGAACAAATACAAAGACGACCTGAAGGAATATAATAATACGACAGCAAACTCTATCATTACGAAGATTCAGGCGCAGTTTGACCAGCTGATCCACGGTGTTGTTACAATGATCAATGATGTGCTGTGTCCGAATACAGAGACACAGAAGCTCAGTGGTGTGAGCGGTACCGATGCCAAAGGAAATACAGTCACACTGGACGGATCCTATAAGCTGTTAGATGTAAATAACTGTGCTTACGGTGCAGACGATGCGGAGACGATCGGAACAGAACTGTTCAGCCGGAGCCAGAGAGACCGCTATCAGGTACTTACCCTGACACAGCAGGTATATGGCACAGATGCCGATGGAAACCAAATCG
Source organism: uncultured Lachnospiraceae bacterium (assembly GCA_958444395.1). Taxonomy (GTDB): domain Bacteria; phylum Bacillota; class Clostridia; order Lachnospirales; family Lachnospiraceae; genus Jutongia. The sequence continues at coordinate 2,871 of CAUCOL010000069.1, read as the reverse complement.
CACTTGCCAGAGACAAAGGGGATGGTACCTTTGAATTATATGTTCTGAACGAAGAGGATCCGGAAGATATCAATACACTGTATACACTGCAGAGCCTTGAGATCAATCCAAAACTTACAGCAGATTATTCTCTGCTTCCGGTCATGGGAAATCCGTCGAAGGGATACGACGGGGCATATGCATATGATATTGACGTATATGGACAGATTGCAGAGAAATGGAGTAAGGAATTTGCGGTTCTCGATCCAAATGCACTGGCATCCTATAATTTTTCGGATTATTACACGAATATGATCGGAGATCTGGGGACGCAGGGCTATGTCTGGAACAGTATGGTGACCAGCCAGACACAGCTGGCAGAGAATGTTGAGGATAAGCGGCAGCAGGTGATGGGTGTATCGACAGAAGAAGAACTGGTAAATCTTCTGACCTACCAGCATGCCTATAATGCAGCTTCACGATATATCACAGCAATTGATTCAATGTTGGAACATCTGATCGAACGCCTGGCGTAAGAGCAGATCACGCAGGAAGAAAGGGAGATTGACATATGCCATCAACTTTTTTTGGAATTAATATAGCAGCATCCGGTATGTCTACTTATAATGCCGGACTGAATACAACAGCACATAATATTTCAAATGCCAAGACGAAAGGCTACAGCAAACAGACGGTAGAGCAGCAGGCGAAAGTTCCACTGTCCTTTAAAACCTCCTATGGAATGATGGGAACCGGTGTTATGGCGACAGACATTACGAGCAGTCGTGATGTATATTATGATTATAAATATCGCAAGAGCTGCACGTCTTATGGAAGATATGATACCTTATCACATTATCTGGAGAATATCTCGACGAATCTGTATGCGATCGATGAGAAATCCGGCGGTATCAGCAATTCACTGGATTCTTTCTTTAAGAGCCTGACCGAGCTGACAGAGGATGTATCCAATAAGACGATCCGAAGTAATGTGATCGGTTATGCGGATAATACATTTTCATCGATCCGTGAAGTAGCTAATTCGTTGCAGCAGTCACAGAAGGAGTTAAACTCAGAGATCGACAGTACGGTGGATAAGATCAACTCTTATGCCAAGCAGATTGCATCGCTGAATAAACAGATCAACACGCTGGAGGTATATGGCAGTCCGGCAAATGATCTGCGGGATCAGAGAGCCGTTGTGATCGATCAGTTATCTGAACTGGTCGATGTCGATGTGGTTGAGCAGGCACCGGCAGATGGACAGGGGTTGAACCAGTATCTTGTATTTATCGGTGACAGTGTTCTGGTAGATTGCTATGAATTTAACCAGATTCAGATCGAGACACGTACGACGAAAGATAATCAGAATGATATCGATGGTCTGTACGATCTGAAGTGGAGCAATGGACAGGTCTTTGATATCCGGAATAAAGCATTGGGCGGGACGCTGCAGGGATTGCTGGAGATGCGCGATGGCAACAATGGCGAAAATTTCAAAGCGACGCTGGATTCCTATACACAGTCCGATACCAGATATAATGGCAAAGCTACGATCACAGTAGTATCTGATACGGCAAGCAGTGCGAATGCGTCGGATCTGTCGAAACTGAATATACCGGAAAGTAACGGCATACTGGACATTGCCAATTATGAGTATGAATATGACTCCTTTGAGGTATCCGTAGGGGCAGATGGTAAGTACACGTATACATTTGTTCTGAAGGATGAGCTGACACAGGGAAAGGCCGAGCATCTGCAGTCTGCGATGGATCAGGATCATAAGACCTGTGCAGTAGGGGATAATGTAGCGTTCCGGGGGATTCCGTATTATATGGCGCAGTTAAATGAGTTTGTCAGAACATTTTCAGCAAACTTTAATCAGGTGCAGAACAAAGGGTATGATCTGAATGGAAATGCCGGTGTGGACGTCTTTGCGACAAAGGCAACCGGAAATGGCGAAGAGTTTTCCATGACCGAGTTTCTGTACAATAAAAAGGACAACTATTATTATCTGAATGGCAGCAAGGTCGTGACAGGTGATAAGAAAACAAAGCTGGATGCAGAAGGGTATACTTTTGATGCAGTTCAGGGCGAAGCCAACTATTATATGATGAAGAGTGCAGATGGCAAGACGAGTGAGAAGGTCTATATGCCGGCAGAAGACACTAATATATTTACGTTTACTTCCTATACGACGAAAGACCAGCCGACTTCCTACTATAATATGACAGCACTTTCTGCTGTGGTATCAGAGGATGTGCTGGGGGATGCAAGTCTTCTGGCAACTTCGACGGATGCTTCCTCCGGTGTCAGCAATGGATCAAATCTGACGTATATGACAGCACTTCGCGAAGACTCCACCATGTTCAAACAGGGTGCACCGGGATCCTTCCTGGCGGTCATCACAGCGACGGTTGGTGTCGACGGGGAGAAGATCAATGACTGTGCAGACAATGCCAGTGACCTGAAGGATGCGGTAGAGACAAGAAGAATGTCCAAGACCGGTGTGGATGAGGATGAAGAAGGTCAGAATATGATCATTTATCAGAATCTACTGAATTATCAGTATCGTGTGATCTCGGTTATGAATGAAGTGTTAGACAAGCTGATCAACGGAACCGGGGTATGATAGAAAGGAGCATGAACTATGCGAGTGACTAATTCCATGATTTCCAATAGCGCAAGAAGTCATATATCCAATGCAAAAAATAAACTGCTGACCGCAGAAGAACAATATACATCCGAAAAGAAAATACAGCGTCCATCCGATGATCCGACGATCGCAGTGCGTTCCTTGAAGTACCGCAGTACGATGTCACAGATCACGCAGTACGTACAGAAGAATGTTAAGGATGCAATGTCCTGGATGGATACGACAGAATCTGCAAT
>CAUCOL010000068.1 GCA_958444395.1 uncultured Lachnospiraceae bacterium | reverse complement strand
GGTTACGACGGATCTGTCCAATAAGGCGATTCTGGGCTATATGAAAGATGTTGTCATGATGGGTACGACAGAGATCCATCAGCTACAGATTCCGGTAAATCCATATTTTAACGGCGGTAATGTACCGGGTGTCGGTTCCTGTCTGACGATCCAGAAGGAATATCAGGCGGACGCAATGAAGCAGTTTATCTTTGAATACGATGGTAAGAAAGAGTTTTCCTATACGCCGTCCGGTGAGAACGGAACGGTTGTACCGACGGCGACGGCAACTGCGGCACAGTAATGTTGTCATATGATATGGGATGACAGAGACATCATAGACTGAAAGGTCAGAATAAAAGGAAAGGAGGCGCAGGACATGAAGTTTATCCAAAAAAAGAAGCAGCTGATCTGTTTCCTACTGGTATTCTTTATGGTATGCTCCGGTCTTGGGATGGATCATCATCTGAACCATATGGGTCAGACAGTGTCCTGGATGGAGCAGTCTGCGTCTTTTGTTTCCGGTGTCAGTTATACTTTAAGCAGTCAGGATGCCTGTACGACAGAGATCCTGGGACTGCAGAATGTCAGACAGTTTACACAGAGCCGTGCCAGGTCTGAGCGTACGGATCTGTTTTCTGTTCTTATTTTATTATCGCATCTGGCACTCCTGCTGGATCTGATATTACTTTGTTTAAAATCTACAGATGGGTATGCATTATGTATTACATATAGTCATCGCTCTATGATGCAGTATATTCATCATCAGGACGGTCAAAAAGGCTGATCTTCTTTTCTTATTTCACTCGAAGCAGTAGTTCCAACGGAATGGCTATCCGGAGGATGACTGATTCGGGGTATTTGACTTGATTCAATTTCCCAAAAAACAATGAAATATTTCACAGGACCACTTTGTTGTAGGACAGGGTCTTTTTGTGAACCACATTTTTCCTCGACAAGTTGTTCTGTAGATGGTATGAAAATCGCATAGAAAAGAGGTTTAATATGGTTACAACAATTATTTTGGTGTTAGTAGGACTGGCTGGTCTGGGTATCTGTATCTGGAGCTGGCGTTTTGAAAATGGAACGCTGGAGGAATCATCCGATACAGAGCAGTCAGCTGTTTCGCAGAAAAAGAGTAACAAATGAAAGAAGAAACGGAGATAGATTTACATGAATATTATAATTTGGCTTATTGTAATTATTGGATGTACATCCGGTGCACTTTCTACATTATATATTCTGGTGTCCGGTGTGGGTATGCTGGGGTATAAGATTTATCGTAAATGCAGATATCATGCATCATTTTACGATTGATTAAAACAGGAACGACCAATTAATCATTCATTCACTTGGAGAGCTGCCTTTTGGGCAGCTCTCATTTTTTACATTATAGGAATTGTCGCTTCCTATAATGTAAAAAACGTTCCGCAAGGATGCGATCACCGCACAAAGGAAGATTGCATAAGCAATTCTTGTAGGGCAAAACGCTGGTTTTGCCCTTTGTTATGCCGAATGAATAGATCAAAAAAAGGAAACGGACAGGCAGGCTGCTTTCCTGATTCCGACATAGCGGTTAAACGGACAGGAGCAGTCTTTGCAGAAGCTGATAAAAACAATGGGAAAAACCGGCTTTGGGGATTGATTCCGATGCCCGGATCGGAATCACCTTTAAAATCTGCGCATTCATCCGGTATGTAATACGCCCGATGGGATCGCCTTTTTGGATTGGAGCGGTCAGGTTTTTTTTATAAGCAATGGTTTTCTGGATCTGTTTTACGGATTCCCCTTTACAGAGGGTATATTGAAAGTCACCGTCTGCAGCGGCTCTGACAGCAGATTTTGTTCCTTTTAGTACAGGAATCTTTTTTAATGTTAATTTACTTGCAGGGTCTGTATAACCGGTGCAGTTTGCAAAGCCATAATCCAAAAGTGCGGCAGCCTGAGAGAAACGGATCTTTGGATCCGGTGCAGCCATGACGACGGCGGTCAGACTGACGCCGGCACGGGTTGCGGTAGCAGACAGGCAGTATTTGGCTTTGGAAGTTGAACCGGTCTTTAGTCCGGTGATACCATCATATGTACGGACCAGTTTATTGGTATTTGTCAGACCAAAATGAGAGTCCCCTTTTTTGGTGGAATGAACGATTTCATCCATCCAGATTGTTGAATAGTTCGAAATCTGGGGATAATCCGTTACCAGGGCGCGTGACATCAGGGCAACGTCGTAGGCACTGCTGAAATGACCGCTTTCGATCGAATCATCCAATCCGTTGCAGTTTTTAAAGTGAGTATGCTTCATGCCAAGTTCGTTTGCTTTCTGATTCATGCATTTGACAAAAGCTGGCTCGGAGCCGGCAATCTTTTCGGCCATAGCGACGGCTGCATCGTTGGCACTGGCAACACTGATGCATTTGATCATCGTATCGACGGTCTGGGTCTCGCCGGGCTCTAAGAAGACCTGTGAACCGCCCATGGATGCGGCATATTCACTGACTGAGACCGGATCATCCAGCTGCAGCTTTCCCTCATGAAGTGCATCAAAGATCAGTAGAAGAGTCATGATCTTTGTGATACTGGCAGGGATCAGTTCTTTGTCCTTTGCTTTATCATACAGAACACGCCCGCTGCTGTTTTCAATCAGTACAGCGGAGGTGGCAGTGATAGCCAGTGAAGTATCTTTGGAGGAAGAAGCAGTATTTGTATCAGAGGAAGAGACTGCCTGAGCGATCCCGGCTGTGGATGGTGAAAAAAGAAGGGATATATATAGCGTCAGACAGAGAAACAGGGACAGAACAGAATTCTTCATAAAAAATCTCCCAAAGGGTGTTTGTATATCGTATTCGGCGATCCGGGGATTCAGAACCCGAAGATCAACGGATTCAGCCGGAACCGAGAGTTTCGCTTGCGAAAGTAAGGCTTGTTGTGTATACTAACAGAAGAACAGATGTATGGAGGAAAAACATGACAAGTAAAGAACGAGCAGCCTTAAAATCACAGGCTATGAAATTAGACAGTATATTTCAGATCGGTAAATCCAGTCTGACACCACAGATGACAGAGGCGATCAAGGATGCCTTAAAGGCAAGAGAACTGATCAAGATCTCTGTGTTAAAAAATTGTGCAGACGATCCGGTAGAACTGGCCAATATTATTGCAGACCGTACGGGTGCACAGGTGGTGCAGGTGATTGGTAAAAAGATCGTACTGTACAAGCTGAATATGGAGAAAGAGAAAAAGCGCAGATTAAAAGAAAAAGCACAGAAAAATGGTGCAAAGACAGGAAAAACAGCCCCCAAAGGACCGGACAAGCGTAAATGATGCAGCGGGCAAAAGAGTTACCGAAGCGGATTGGTATTCTGGGCGGGACATTTGATCCGATCCACAATGCACATCTTCAGATGGCGAAAACTGCATTGCAGCAGGCGGGACTGGATCAGATATGGTTTATGCCGTCCAAGATACCACCCCACAAATCAGGACGAAGGATTGTGGGAGAGGAACAGAGAAGTGCGATGATCCGTCTGGCAATCCGGGGAATGGATTCCTTTGTTTTCTCAGACTACGAGCTTCAGAGAGACGAGATTACCTACACGGCGAAGACATTGCAGCATTTGCAGAAGGACTATCCGATTCAGGAGTTTTATTTTATTATGGGCGGGGATTCGTTCTTTCAATTTGACAGCTGGTTTCATCCGGAGATTATTGCGGGGCTTTGCTGTATTCTGGCTGTTGCCAGAGATGGTGTATCTTATGAAAGGATGGAACAGCAGAAACGGCATCTGGAGAAGAAATATCAGGCAAAAATACAGGTTTTGTCGATGGATACAATGTGGATCAGCTCCAGCAGCATCCGCGAGAAGATTGCAGCGGGAGAAGATATTTCCCGGTATGTGCCGGACGATGTAGCGCGGTATATACAAAAGCAGAGCCTGTACAGAAAGGATTAGGAAGATCAATATGTTAGAGCACGAACAGCTGGAGCACATTCAGAATAAACTTAAAAAAGCACTTACCGAGAAGAGGTATCGTCATACGATCGGTGTACAGTATACGTCGGTTGCGCTGGCGATGCGTTACGAAGAGGATCTGCAGAAGGCGGCATTGGCAGGACTGCTACATGACTGTGCCAAATGTCTTAAGACAGAAGAGATGCTAAAGGAATGTCACAGATATGATGTGGTCTGTTCGAAGATAGAAAAGGAGCAGACACAGTTGATTCATGCAAAGCTTGGTGCTGTCTATGCAAAGGAAAAATACGGGATACAGGATCCGCAGATCTTGTCAGCCATCCGATGGCATACGACAGGAAAGGAAGACATGAGTCTGCTGGAAAAGATTGTATTTACAGCAGATTATATTGAACCGCATCGAAAAATGCTTCCGGTACTGCCAAAGATCCGCAGGCTTGCTTTTACAGATCTGGACGAGGCAGTATACAGCATACTGGATGCTACGCTGGACTATCTGCAGGAGGATAGTAAGTCACAGGACATTGAGGAACACAGTATGCAGGCATTTGCGTACTATAAAAAGCTGCATGATGATAGAATGCACCGCAATAAATTTATTCCATCCGGGCATGACTGCAGGAAAATTGACTTTGGAAGGTATCTGCCTTGACAGATGGAGGGTCGGTACAGAAAGGAGACAGACATGACAGATTCAAAGAAAATGGCAAAGATTGCTTATGAGGCATTGGATTCAAAAAAGGGAGAGGACATAAAGATTCTGGAGATCGGAACCATTTCCGTACTGGCAGACTATTTTATCATAGCCAGTGGTGATAACACACTTCAGATCCAGGCGATGGTCAATGAAGTGCAGGATCGTCTGGGAAAGGAAGGTTTTCCTATGAAACGGCTGGAGGGAACTAAGGGAAGTAGCTGGATGCTGCTGGACTATGGCGATCTGGTCGTACATGTATTTAACAAAGAAGACAGGCTGTTCTATGATCTCGAGCGTATCTGGTCGGATGGTACGCTGGTGCAGCCGGAAGAACTGGATAAATAAAACCGGGCAGAGGTTATTTGCCGGTTGCGATGCAGAACAAATGATTGCGAACATTTGTTTGACATATTGCGCAATATATGCTATTCTGAGTAAAATAATCAGAATAACGATATGGCAGTCCGGAAAACGATGATACGTGTCTGACATACATGTCTCCGATGCGATGAATCGTGACGGACTGCTTTTTTAGGAGGAATAGATATGGCAAAAGGGAGAATATCTGCAAAGCAGTCCGAGATCTTAGAATACATAAAGTCACAGATTATAAATAAGGGATATCCACCGGCAGTTCGTGAGATCTGTCAGGCGGTGAACCTGAAGTCTACCTCTTCGGTGCATTCCCATCTGGAGACGCTGGAGAAGAACGGTTATATCCGCAGGGATCCGACGAAGCCGAGAGCGATAGAGATCGTAGATGATGATTTTAATCTGACACGGCGCGAGATCGTGAATGTTCCACTGCTTGGAAAGGTAGCGGCGGGAGAGCCGATTTTCGCCGAGGAGAATATCGAGGGATATTTTCCGATGCTGGCAGAGGATATGCCGAGAGGTGAGCTTTTTATGCTGCAGGTGCGTGGCGAGAGCATGATTAATGCCGGCATTTTTGACGGGGATCAGATCATTGTATGTAAGCAGAACACAGCGAATAATGGTGATCTGGTCGTAGCACTGGTAGAAGATTCTGCTACGGTGAAGACCTTTTATAAGGAAGACGGACATTATCGGCTGCAGCCGGAAAATGATACGATGGATCCGATCATTGTAGATCAGTGCGAGATCTTAGGTAGAGTAACCGGTCTGTTCCGCAGTTATCATTAAGATGGGATGGTGTTTGGCATGGAGCGTTTAGAGCAGCAGATGAATTTTATAAAGGAACTGGATGGCCTGAAGCAGATTTTCAGACAGACCTATCTGAAAGATGGCAGTCGTAAAGAAAATGACGCAGAGCATTCGTGGCATCTTGCATTGATGGCGTTGGTGTTATCAGAGCATGCAAAGGAAGAGATTGATGTTCTGCGTGTGATTGCCCTGGTACTGATTCATGATGTGGTGGAACTGGATGCAGGTGATACCTATGCGTATGATGATGCAGGCAATGCGACGAAGCGTGAGCGGGAAGTGGCTGCGGCTGATCGTATTTTTAATCTGTTACCAGAGGATCAGTCTGCTTATTTCCGTGGTCTTTGGGATGAATTTGAGGAAAGAAAGACACCGGAGTCCTGCTTTGCACATACACTGGATAATATTCAGCCGACTATGCTGAATGATGCTTCGGGTGCAAAGGCATGGAAGGAGCATCAGGTCAGATGGAGCCAGATCTGGAAGAGAAATGAACGGACTGCGGAAGGATCTGAAACATTATGGAAGTACGCCAAAGAGAATTATATCCAGCCGAATATTGATTCGGGCGCAATTAAAAATGAATAGCGGAAATGATACAGAAAATATAGGTGTTATATCATTGCAGACATAATTAAAAATGGTTGTTTTTATAAAACCCCTCTTTTATCGGATATCCGGTGAAAGAGGGGTTTTTAAGTTCTGTTTTGCCGAAAGGATAAGCAGAGCAGAAGAAAATGTCCCAGAATATATCGGTTGTGATGGACAGAATGATTTATGATGAAAAATCGAAAATTTGTTCGAAAAAAGATTGACAAACATTTGTTCTTGCTATAATATAATAGCAACAAGAACAAATGTTCCAAACACACATACGAACAGCCCGGCTGATTGTAGAAGAGGACAGAGTACGTTCTTGCTTGGTACATAGTTTTGTAAATGAGTTAGAATCTGGGAAAGGTGTGGTCATTGTTATGAAGAAGAGTAGAAGTATTATGGTAAGAGGATTGTTTAGTCTGCTTTTAATGGGTGTGCTGGCAGTTGGACTCTGTGTTTGTCTGTCCGGCTACAAGGAGACAAAGGCTGCCAATATCCGGGATATGCGTCCTGTGTCTGTAATGGTACAGGAGGATGATACATTGTGGGGGATCGCACAGAAGTATTATACAGATGAGTGCGGTTCCATGAAGGATTATATCAAAGAGATCAAGGAGTGTAATCATTTAACTTCTGATACGATTTATGAAGGGTATTCATTACTGGTACCTGTCTGGATGTCCGAGGAAGAGGCTGAGGATCTCAGCCTGTAGAAGACAGATGAGCCGGTGGCTCAGAAAGTTTCTTCCAAAAGCTGTGCCAGACGATGTATTCCTTCCGTGATCTCCGTATCAGACAGGTTGGAATAGCCTAGCAGAATTGCTGAAAGAGCATTGCTGGTATCCAGATAATGCTCTTTCAGTCCATATAATTGGATCCCCCTTCGTCTGGCATTTGCTATAAATGCTTCTTCCGAGATCTGTTTTGGCAGTTCTACGACCAGATGCATACCGGCATTATCGCCATGTATCTTCAGATGATGCTTTTTTAGAAGAGGCTGCAGCTGGCTCAGTAAAGTGTCGTGTTTGGCTTTATAAATTTTTCGCATACGGTTTACATGCTTCTCGAAGTAGCCATCCGATAGAAAATGTGTCAGGATAGCCTGCTCCAGCCTTGATACGGTACAGGAGTAATGACCGCAGACGGCAGCGTACGCCTGTTCCAGCGAGGGAGGAAGTACCATATAACCGACACGGATCGCAGGAGCGATTGCTTTTGAGAAGGTACCTATATAGATAACATGCTGTCGATCCAGTCCCTGCAGTGAGGGGATGGGCTTTCCTTTATAGCGGAATTCACTGTCGTGGTCATCTTCAATGATATAACAGTTTTCCTGCCGATTAGCCCAGTTTAACAGTTCCTGCCGCCTGCCGACCGGCATGACACTTCCCAGAGGATACTGATGTGAAGGTGTTACGTACAGGATCTGACAGTCCTTTGGAACAGAATGAAGGGAAAGTCCCTTAGTATCCAAAGAACAAGGGATGCTGTGCAGACCATTATTTTGAAAGATATAGGCTGCCTGGATATAACCGGGGTTTTCCATGCCTATTTCCGTCAGCTGTAGATGGCGAAAGAGCAGAGAGAGCATCTGCAGCAGATAATCAACACCGGCACCGATGACAACCTGCTCTGGACGGCACACGACCTCACGGGATGTGCGGATATAACCGGCGATTGCCTGACGAAGTGGCAGATCCCCATAATGGTTTCCGGAGAGAAAAAGCTCCTGCTGATCATTTAGACAGTCTTTGGACAGCTTTCGCCACACTGAATAAGGAAATCGGCTGATATCTACTGCCATAGGGGAAAAATCATAGTCGACTGGTGGAAGCGTCCCTATCGCTGTGGCAGAAGAACCGGGG
>CAUCOL010000067.1 GCA_958444395.1 uncultured Lachnospiraceae bacterium | reverse complement strand
GTATGGTTTGTATTTGGTGTCCAGTCCAATACCATTGTAATATCTGTGGCACCCTCTCCGGAGGCTGCTTTATCAGCTGCTGCCGTCTGACTGCTTTTTTTATCCTGCGTAGATGACGTGTCTTTCCCGGATGTGCACCCACACAGGGAAACGGTCATGCAGACAGCCAGACACGCTGCCAGTAATTTTTTTAGTCTCATAGATTCCTCTCTTTCTCTTCTATCTCTCCATTCTTCAGATCCTTTGGGATAATCTGTTTCCATTGTTGCAACGCATCCCGCCGGTCAATGTACCTGCTTTCTTCTCCACGGCATAACGCTCCACTGGATCAGATCTACCAGTTTGATCAACAGCAGACTGATCAGCGTGATCAGAAAGATCACAGCAAACATTCTGTCATATGCATATGACTTCTTTACTCGCGTCATATATACGCCCAGTCCGGCAAAGCCTCCCAGCCATTCTGAGATCACAGCTCCCACCACGGCATAGGATACGGATATGCGCAGTCCGGCAAAGAAATGACTCAGACTGCTTGGCAGCTTAATATGGTGGAAAATCTGCAGACGACTGGCTCCCATCGCCTGCATTAACCGGATTGCATCCGGGTCTGCCTCCTTAAATCCATCCAACAGCCCGACAGCGATCGGGAAAAAGGTCATAAATACAACCAGCGTCACCTTCGGTGCCGTACCATACCCCATCCACAGCACCAGTAAGGGAGCAACCGCTACCGTCGGGATCGTCTGCGTGATGACCAGGATCGGATATAATGCACGATACAATACCTCCCAATGCTCCATCAAGGATGCCACAACAAAACCAAGCAGTATGCCAAGCCCCAGCCCGGCAAAGGTCTCCCAGAGTGTTACTCGGGCATGCTGTAGTAATAAGGGAAAATCCCCGATGAAAGCTGTTACAACCTGTGCCGGTGATGGCAGCATATATGCCGGCAAGACACCTGCTGTATGCAAAAACTGCCAGAAAGCCAGCAACAACAGGATCGCCAGAACCGGCATTCCAAAATTAATGATGCTTTGAAACTTTCTTTTCAATCGTCAATACCTCGCCTTCCGGCTTATAAACAATCTTTACATACGTAGAAACCTGATTGCAGCCACCTGCCTGGATTGCAACCTTCTGGCAGCCTGCCACGATCTCCATCAGCTGATCGTAGTCACCCTCGATCGTCGTTTCAAATGGTCCTACATACGTAGAAAGTCCAAAACTCTTGATATAAGCGATCACCTCATCTACGATACGGATCACTTCTTCATCCTCTGTTACATTCGGTAATACCTGAATCGCTACACTTGCGTTCATTCTTTTGTCCTCCTTTCACATCATCCTCCATTCCGCCGACGCTTTGCGTCGAAGGAATCGCTGCGATCAGGGCCGTTTTGTGACGCCTGCGGCACAAATTGCCCTGTATAAAAATACTGCATCCGCAGTATTTTTCACACTATGCATCCTTCAAAAATGCCTTATAGCACTTATAGGCTTCGTATACATCTGCCTTACTCGTTACCTCCCACGGGGCATGCATATTTAACACGGCAACACCACTGTCGATCACTTCCATGCCGTACAGAGACAGAATATAGGCGATTGTTCCACCGCCACCGATATCTACCTTGCCAAGTTCTGCCATCTGGAACTGCACCTGATTATCATCCATAATCTTGCGCAGGGCTGCCAGATACTCCGCATTCGCATCATTGGAACCGGATTTACCACGGGATCCTGTAAATTTACTGAATACCACACCTCTTCCCAGGAAAGACGCACTTCTCTTCTCGAACGCATCGGCAAATAACGGATCGTACGCCGCATTTACATCCGAGGAAAGCATACGGCTGTTGCGCATGCAACGTTTCAGAAGGAGTTCATTATAAGTTTCCTGAAGATTTAACAGCTCTGCGACTGTATTTTCAAAGAAACGGGACTGCATACCGGTAGCACCCACACTGCCGATCTCTTCCTTATCAACCAGCAGACAGCATGCCGTCTTGTCCGGTACCGGTGCTTCCAGCATGGCAGCCAGTGACGTATAAGCACACACTCTGTCATCCTGTCCATAAGACATGATCATGCTTCTGTCAAAGCCGAGTTCTCTGGCTCTTCCTGCCGGTACAACCTCCAGCTCTGCAGACAGGAAATCCTCCTCTTCCATACCATACTGTTCCTTTAATATAGAAAGAACGCCTGCTTTCACTGCATCCTTTTCGGTATCCTTTAATGGAAGGCTTCCTACCAGGACATCCAACTTCTCACCCTCAATGACCTTCGCCGCTTTCTTCTCCATCTGAGCCCCTGCCAGATGAATGAGCAGATCGGTCACACAGAATACAGGATCCGTATCCTTCTCACCGATGCAGACTTCTACCGTCTTGCCATTTTTCATTACAACGACACCGTGGATTGCCAATGGCAGTGTCACCCACTGATATTTCTTGATGCCGCCATAGTAATGTGTATCCAGGTATGCCATATCATCGGATTCATATAACGGATTCTGCTTTACATCCATTCTCGGTGAATCAATATGGGCACCAAGAATGTTCATTCCTTCCTCCAATGGCTTTCTGCCGATCTGGAATAAAGCAACCGCTTTATTCATACACACAGCATACACCTTATCGCCTGCCTCTAACGGCTTTTTCTGCGCCAGCACATCCTCCAATGCTCGATAGCCGGCTTCCTTCGCCTGACGTACAGACTCCTTTACACACTCTCTTTCTGTCTTTCCGGTTGAAAGAAAATTGATATACTTCTGATTCAGCTGCTCTAACTCCTCTCTGGCAGCATCATTATATTGTTTCCATGCACTTTCTCGTTCCATTTCTGTTCTTTCCTCCATTCATTCAAATTATCCTTAGTATACCACTTTTTGACAGCATTACATACACATTTTTTCTCATCCATTATGACCCTTTTTTAGTTTATTATACTTTTTACCAGGATCCACAGCACTGCCAGTCCGCCTGCGATCACAGCATGTGTGCATTTGCCCAATATGTACCGTACCGTAGAGAGCCGGCTGCCCTGCAGCACACTGGCAGTCTGTGCCACACTGGAAAATCCGCCAAAAGCCGTCAGCATGATGCCTAGTAAGAGTTTCCCGTCTCCCGCCAGTGTCAGACGTTTTAAAAATTCCCCGCCCGTTGTGATCTCAAGCACCCCCAGCAGGATTCCTTTGCTGTATTCACTAACCGGCAGCATCTTCTCGGCAAGCTCTGCCAGGATGGCAAACAGAATAATATAACCGCCTATCTTCGTTAAGGTGACAAATGCATCTAAAATCCCGTCATCCAGTGCCTGCATCACTCCCGCAAAGCCATTTCCCCATGAGAAAAAAACAGCTGCACCGTCATTCTTCTTCCCCGCCGGATGAGCCTTTTTCCCGGAAGATGCGGCATATTCTCTGCATTCTACAGTAGTAGACAAGCAATCCGGCGCAAACACTTCTAAGCACGCTCCCGAGGAAACCGCTCTTTGCGGGCTTCTGTGCACAGTTAAATAATACCAAAGCCACGCATTGAGTACAGCAGCACCATATATTCCGAGCAGAAAGAGTACCGGCATCTTCCGATGCAGGCAGAACACTGCGATATACTCCAATACAAAGATCGGACTGGCGTTATTGCAAAAGGTCAGCAGATACTGTCCCTCCCGCCGATCCAGACGCCCCTTCTTGCACAGATCTGCGGTTACCTTTGCTCCCAATGGATATCCGGAGATCCATCCCATCGTCACTGCATAGCTCCCCTCTTTCGATACATGCAACACCCTGTGCAGCACCGGATAAAGCAGTTTTCCCACGGAGGCTGTCACATCCAGACGAAGCATGACATTCGATAATACCATAAACGGCAGCAGAGAGGGCAGAACGACCTGGAACCACAGCATCAGTCCGTCTGCTGCCCCCTTACTGACAATTCCCGGAAACAGTAGAAGGATAAAAAGTGCACCAAAGACTCCTCCGGTCAGTAACTTACGTTTCATATGATTCCCCATTTTCAGACGACTTGGTACAATTTATGAAATACTTTCTCTTTTTATACTTTCTTCCAGACAGAAATCAACCCCAAAAAGTCAGACTCTTTGGGGTTGATATACTAAAGGCAATCTCTTTCCGGGAACATCCGCCTATTCCCGGCTCTCCTCGGATACACTTTCAAAATCAGGTTCCGGACTGTCATTTTCAGCAATGTCTTCTTCCGGTACGCTCTCGCTCTGTGCTTCCTCCTGATCCTGATCCAGATCCAGTGTAACATACTCACGGGATTTCTCTACAGGCTCATCGTCTTCAAAGTCCAGATCGTCAAAATCGTCTTCCAGCTCTTCGTCCTGCTCATCCATCCACTTCTTTGTCACATAGTATGCACCTGCTGCCACAGCCGCTACCGATGCTACACCCAATACACTCTTAAAAAACTTATTCAAACTGCTACCTCCTGTTTTCTTGGTAATAATTCCTAAACCGCACCCATATCGCCGGGTTTACTGATACGTTGTCAGGCTCTTCATGATATGGAACAGGTATGGATCCAGTCCCTTCTGCATCGCCAATGCTTCCTGAATATCGTAGTCCACGAACTCACCATCACGAAAGCCTACGACGCGGTTGCTGGCACCACTGCACAGTAACTCCACTGCTTTTGCACCCATTGCAGAGGCAAATACACGATCCTTACAGGTCGGATTACCACCACGCTGGATATGACCCAGGATCGTCGCTCTCGTCTCTACACCTGTCGCTGCTTCGATGATCTTCGCCATCTCTGCTGAATTACCAACACCCTCTGCATTTACAATGATGTGATTCTTCTTACCGATCTCTCGGCGGCGCTGGATCTTTGCGATAATACGCTGAATGTCTCCATGATACTTCTCTGTCGTCAGAATATACTCTGAACCGCTGGCAATACCGGTCCAAAGTGCAATATGACCGGCTGTACGTCCCATAACCTCGACAATACTGCAACGTTCATGTGATTCAGATGTATCACGTAATTTATCAATCGCTTCCATTGCGGTATTGATCGCGGTATCAAATCCGATCGTATATTCCGTACATGCAATATCCAGATCAATCGTACCCGGTACACCGATCGTATTGATGCCATTCTCCGATAAGCGGCTGGCTCCCTGGAAGGAACCATCTCCACCAATGACTACGATCCCGTCAATGCCATGCTTACGGCAGATATCCGCTGCCTTCTTCTGGAATTCCGGCTCTTTAAACTCGAGACAGCGTGCTGTATAGAGAATCGTTCCACCTAACTGAATGATATCGGATACTGATAATGTGTCCATATCAATAATATCCTCTTCCAGCAGTCCTGCATAACCTCTCTGAATTCCTTTTACTTTTACACCATTTGCTATTGCGGTACGAACCACTGCACGAATCGCTGCATTCATTCCTGGTGCATCCCCACCACTTGTCAGTACGCCAATCGTTTTTACTGCGCTTTCCATGTTCCACCTCATTCTGTCTCATTCATTCTCTGGATGAATGTCTTTCTGATTCTGTTTCTTTTTATGCATTCTTTCTGTCTCCCGAAACGGGAAGACTGCCATGCACTCCTTTGTTCTGTCATTCATTTCTATTTTACGCTATTATCCTGTTTTTTTCAAGATAAAGACTTCTCTTTTAATGCACAGGTCACTCCTGTCATTTCATTTAAGATATTATCCCCAATTACGCGCCTTGCATTCACACTTCTGCTCTTTGGCAGCCGCTTGATCTGCTTTTCCTCCTGCAGATAGATGCACACCGTATCTGTACCATCGTAAGGCAGCAGATTTTTATACAACGTCTGCTCCTGCTCCAGAAAAGACTGCTTATCGCTGAATCGCAGCCAGAGTTCACAGGGAATCTGCTCGAATGGAATGATATCCTGGCAGATGATCTTTCCGTTTTTGTTCTCCTCTACATTGGTCCGCCCTTTGATAAACACTTTTTCGTCTGTCTGCAGCTGTTCTTTTTTCTTTTCGTAAGTCTGCGGAAAAACAATCACCTCAACGGTTCCGTACAGATCCTCGATTGTCAGAAATGCCATCAGACTGTTCGTCCGGGTTGTTTTTACGGTTTTGTCAATGATCATGCCACCGATCACTACCGGCTTTCCATCGTCCACACGTGCCATTCCCGCATTTTCTCCATCCTCCTGTACCAGAAAATCCGTTGAATTATGTGTGCAGTTTTTCTGCATTAATGGAACATATTCCTCCAGCGGGTGTCCACTGATATAGATACCCAGTACTTCTTTTTCATATGCCAGCAATTCTTCTTTGGCAAACTCCTCCAGCGCCGGATACCGGATCTCATTGGCATGATCCAGATCCGCATCTCCCATGTCAAATAAAGACAGCTGTCCCGCCATAGAATCCCTGCGTTCCTTATTCACCGTATCCAGCATTGCTTCATAGACTGCCATTTTCTGTCTGCGGTTTCCCTCCAGACTGTCAAAGGCACCGGATTTGATAAAGTTTTCAATCGTGTGACGGTTTACCTCTTTGCTGGTCAGCCGGTTCATAAAATCCTGCATGGACAAAAAGCGTCCGCCACGCTCCCTTTCTTCTACGATCGAATCGATCACTGCGGTTCCAACTCCTTTGATCGCTGACATACCATACCGGATCTTTCCATCCGATACAGAAAACGCACTGTATCCCTCATTTACATCCGGCGGAAGGATCTCGATGCCCATCTGACGGCAACTCATCGTATAACCAACTACTTTTGTAATATTATCTTTTACCGACGTGAGCAATGCCGCCATAAATTCTACCGGATGATAATATTTCAGATATGCCGTCTGATAGGAAACCACCGCATACGCTGCCGCATGTGATTTGTTAAATGCGTACTTCGCAAAATCGATCATATCATTGTATATCTTATTTGCCGTCTCTTCCGGAATGCCATTTGCAATACAGCCCTTTACCCCTTCTTCTTCATTTCCATATACAAAGTTCTGACGTTCTGCCTCCATCACCTTTGCTTTCTTCTTCGCCATAGCACGACGCACCAGATCGCTTCGTCCAAAACTGTATCCCGCCAGACTCCGCACGATCTGCATTACCTGCTCCTGATATACGATGCAGCCATATGTTGGTGCCAGGATCGGTTCCAGCTGTGGGCAGTCGTAGGTGATGCCCTCTTTGTTATTCTTTCCGGCGATATATTTTGGTATAAAGTCCATCGGACCCGGACGATACAGGGATATCCCGGCAATCACATCCTCCAGATTCTCCGGGTGTAATTCCTTCATAAACTGCTTCATGCCGGCACTTTCCAGCTGGAACACCCCTTCCGTCTTTCCACTGCTGATCATATCCAGCACATTTTTATCATCAAAATCGATGTGCAGCATATCCTGGTCGGACAGTCCCGACATGTGCGCTGCATTTTGTATGACTGTCAATGTACGAAGTCCCAGAAAATCCATCTTTAATAAACCCAGTTCTTCCAGTGTTGTCATCGTGTACTGTGTTGTCACATTTCCGTCAGCACCTTTGGATAACGGCACAAACTCGTCAACTGCCTTTGGACTGATCACGACACCGGCAGCATGCACAGAGGTATGGCGTGGCAGTCCCTCCAGACGCCGTCCCATATCGATCAGATATTTTGCCTGATCATCGGTCTCATACAGCTTCCGCAGATCCGGATTCATCTCCAGGGCTTTGTCGATCGTGATACCCAGTTCCATCGGAATCGCCTTAGCGATCGCATCCACATAGGCATATGGAAGATCCAGAACACGTCCCACATCACGGATCACACCACGTGCAGCCAGCGTACCAAAGGTCACAATCTGTACCACACGTTCTTTTCCATATTTGCGTGTTACATAATCAATGACTTCCTGCCGCCGTTCATAGCAGAAATCCACGTCAATATCAGGCATCGTTACTCGTTCCGGATTTAGGAAACGCTCAAACAGCAGATCAAACCGGATCGGATCGATATCCGTAATGCCGAGACAATACGAAACGATACTTCCCGCAGCGGAACCTCGTCCCGGTCCTACACTGATCCCATGATCCTTACCATATTTTATAAAGTCCCATACGATCAGAAAGTAATCAATAAATCCCATTGTCCGGATCGTATCCAACTCATATGCCATTCGATCCTTCAGCTCTTTGCCGGCATCCGGATACCTTCGTTCCATTCCCTCCTGACACAGCTTCTGCAGATATTCCCAGGAGGTGTAGCCGTCCGGCACATCATACCGGGGCAGCTTATACTGTCCAAACTCGATCTCGACATGGCATCGCTGCGCAATCTTCTCGGTATTCGCAACTGCTTCTTT
>CAUCOL010000066.1 GCA_958444395.1 uncultured Lachnospiraceae bacterium | reverse complement strand
CATTGCCGGAAAATATTGTACGATGATTTCCTATTTCTGCTATAAAATATAAGATTAATCATCGTTTTCTTCTTCCTGAACAGAGAGAAGCTGTCTCTTTCGAGCCATTTCATCACTGTCAAGGTATTCGTCATACGTAGAGATCTTGTCGATCAGACCACCCGGAGTAATCTCCATGATACGGTTTGCAATCGTCTGGATGAACTGATGATCCTGTGAAGTAAATAATACGACACCCGGGAACTTGATTAATCCGTTATTCAGGGCAGTGATGGATTCCATATCCAAATGGTTCGTAGGCTCATCCATGATCAGAATATTGGATGCCAGGATCATCATCTTGGACAGCATGACACGTACTCGCTCACCACCGGAAAGCACATTAACCTTCTTGACACCATCTTCTCCCGGAAATAACATACGTCCCAGGAATCCACGTACATACGTAGGATCCTTTTCCGGAGAGAACGGCATCAGCCAGTCTACGATTGTTTCATTACCGGAGAAAAGCTCTGTATTATCTTTTGGAAAATAGGAAAAGCTTGTCGTTACGCCCCATTTATAAGAACCCTCATCCGGTTCCATTTCACCTGCCAGTATCTGAAAAAGAGTAGTAGCAGCGATTGTATTGCTTCCAACGAATGCAACCTTGTCTTCACGACCCAGGATAAAAGAGATATCATCGAGCACCTTGACACCATCGATCGTTTTGGAAAGATGTTCTACAGTCAGTACTTCATTTCCGATCTCGCGACCCGGACGGAAGTCGATGTATGGGTATTTACGGCTGGAAGGCTTCATTTCATCCAGTTCAATCTTCTCTAATGCTCGTTTACGGGACGTAGCCTGCTTGGATTTCGATGCATTTGCACTGAATCGCTGGATAAATTCCTGCAGTTCTTTGATTTTTTCTTCTTTCTTTTTATTTGCTTCCTTCATCTGCTTGATCATCAGCTGACTGGATTCATACCAGAAATCATAGTTGCCGGCATAAAGCTGGATCTTGGCATAATCAATATCTGCTGTATGTGTGCAGACCTTGTTTAAGAAGTAACGGTCATGGGATACAACGATGACGGTATTATCAAAATCGATCAGGAAGTCCTCAAGCCAGCGGATCGCATCAAGATCCAAATGGTTCGTAGGCTCATCCAGAAGCAGGATATCCGGATTGCCGAAAAGAGCCTGTGCAAGTAATACTTTTACCTTTTCAGCGGCAGGCAGTTCACTCATCATTTTATAATGATCGTCGGTAGGGATTCCCAGACCGTTTAACAGAGTGGCTGCGTCGGATTCTGCTTCCCAGCCGTTCATATTTGCAAATTCCTCTTCCAGTTCAGCTGCTTTGATGCCGTCCTCATCAGAGAAATCTTCTTTTGCATAGATAGCATCTTTTTCTTTCATGATCGTGTACAGGCGTTCATTTCCCATGATGACTGTATCCAGAACAGAATAGGCATCATACTGGAAGTGATCCTGTTTCAAAAAGGACAATCGCTGACCCGGTGTAATAATGATATCACCCTTCGTAGGCTCGATTTCCCCGGTCAGAATTTTTAAAAATGTAGATTTTCCGGCACCATTTGCACCGATCAGACCATAACAATTGCCTTCTGTAAATTTAATGTTCACATCCTCAAAAAGGGCTTTCTTTCCGAGACGAAGTGTTACATTACTTGCTTGAATCATATACATCCTCATTTCTGCACTGCCAAGTTTACCTGCTGCAACAGTGACACAGTGCCATCACAGTTACAGTTTTGGGAGGATCCGTGCAGGAAAGCAACAGATTTCCCTTTTATCACACTTCTTACTATTTTACAGAAATCATAAGAATTTGCAATAACTTTTTGACACTGAAATAGCATATGTAGTAAAATAAAAAGGATTATGAGTATGAATACTTACATGGGATTGGAGAAATACATGGATACGAAGAAACAAAAAAATGAAAAATATAAGTACAGACCAGGGCATACCCTGCCGTTTGGGGTGTCGGAGGTAGAAGAGGGTGTACAGTTTTCTATCTGTCTGCCGGGAGTTCGGGAATGCTATCTTCTGTTATACCGGAAAGGGCAGAAGAGGCTGGCGGCAAGGATCTGTCTGTCTGAACGGTATATGCGGGGGAGTGTGCGTTCTATCGTATTCACAGAAATAGAAGGAAACAAGGATCCACATGCAGTTGCGGCAGTATTGTCAGAACAGTATGAGTATCTGTACGAAGCGGATGGATGTAAAGTGACCGATCCGTTTGCTGCCTGCATCCGGGGACGTGAAAAGTGGGGCAGGCGTACCAATGCATCAGAGGATACGTTGCTTCGTGGCGTCATTACGTTGGAAGAATATGACTGGGAAGAGGAATTTCCGTTAAGAATCCCGTATCATGAATCGATCCTTTATCAGCTTCATGTCCGAGGTTTTACCAAGCATAGTTCCTCCGGTGTCAGACATAAGGGAACCTTTGCCGGATTGCAGGAAAAGATTCCCTATCTGAAAGAACTGGGAGTCAATGGAGTGCTTTTACTGCCATGCTATGAATTTGATGAGATACAGAGCCGGCAGACGCAGGCATTGGGAAGACCGCAGAATGTACCGGAAACGGTACGGCAGAGCACGGTACACAGCAGCATAGATGAGAAGAATACACCGGTACGGATCAATTATTGGGGATATGGCAGCAGTCATACATTTTATATGGCACCAAAGGCATCTTATGCATCGGATCCACTGCATCCGGTGCATGAGATGAAGGATATGATCCATGCAATGCATCAGGCAGGGATAGAAGTCCTATTGGATATCTATTTTTCGCCGGGAATGAATGTATGGGATATGTCTGATTGTCTGAGACGCTGGATTCTTGAATACCATATTGACGGCTTTCGTGTCAATCAAGAGGTGATTCCATCCCTAAACCTGGTGTCTGATCCGGTGCTTTCCGGTGTAAAGATACTGGCATCCTATTGGGATGAGCAGGTTATGGGACAGGCGGGCATCCTCCGGCAGGAAAATGCATTGGCAGAATACAATGAAGGTTTTATGAATACAGCCAGACGTTTTCTGAAAAGCGATGAGGGGCAGGTCGAGGCTTTTGCAAACTGCTTCCGGCGAAATCCGTCCAGTCATGCCGTGATCAATTTTATGACCTATGTAAATGGATTTACCATGATGGATCTGGTCTCTTATGACGTAAAGCACAATGATGAGAACGGAGAGATGAACCAGGATGGCACGCAGTATAATTACAGCTGGAACTGTGGTGTGGAGGGAAAAACACGCAAAAAGACAGTACTTGCCAGACGGATGTGTCAGATGCGGAATGCGTTTTTAATGATGCTGTTGAGTCAGGGGACACCGATGCTTCTGGCGGGGGATGAATTTGGAAATACGCAGAATGGAAACAATAACCCGTATTGCCAGGATAATCTGACGACATGGCTGGACTGGCGCAAGCTGGAGACGCACCGGGAGATCTGGGAATACGTGCATAAGCTGATCCGTTTTCGAAAGGCACATTCGGTTCTGCATCCGGAGCAGGAACTTCGTCTGTTCGACGTGAAATCCTGTGGCATGCCGGATCTGTCGATTCATGGAACGCAGGCGTGGCGTGCGGATTTTTCCTATTATAGCCGTATGCTTGGTATGCTTTATTATGGAGAATACGCACAGAAAGAAAATGGGGAGACGGACGATTCGGTGTACATCATTTTTAATATGTACTGGGAGGCAAGATCCTTTGATCTGCCGAATCTGCCGAAGGATAAAGAGTGGTATCCGGTGATCGAAACATACGACAATACATTTTGTGAAACTCTTCCGGCTGTTCCAAAGAAGAAACGAGTGCATAAGCCGGCATTGGAAAGCCGGAAGAAAACGGTTGTACCACCACGGTCAATCGTTGTGTTTCTTGGCAGATAATAACTGCCTGCCAGATTTACAGATCGTGGTTACTTACGATCTCTGCATATAAGTCGATATCACAGACCTTTTCCGGCGTGAAATGTTTACAAGTAGAGCAGGAGATATTGTCACTTGTGGAATTACTGCAGCTGCAGGTGCTGCAAGGACAATATTTGGTACAAAGCTCAGCCACTTCATGCATCGTTTTTTCATCTTTTTTCATGAGAACCTCTTTTCTGCACACGTTGATGGCGGGCACGGTGTCAGTGCCGGTAGGCAGAATATCGGTGTGCAGGGATAAACTGCCGGATAGAATCTACAGGGATTCTGTCATAGGAATCAACCATGTCTCCTATGGTCGCCGTGGTGAACGGGGTACTTTATATAAAGACCTTGAATGTATCAGGTCATGAGGATAGTATGTACAGAAAGTGAGAAAATATGATAGGAATCAAAATAAATGAAATAAAAAATTTTATGGCACAGCTGCTGGTGCAGGAAGTATTTGATGCTTTCCTATTAGAAGAGGTAAGGGTTCTGACCGCTTCTGAATTAGTATTGTCCGGGCGGAGAAATGCAAACTGGTACGATACAGGATTGTGGGAACGGATGCAGGCAGCATCAGAAGAATGTGCGGCATGGATGACCTGGAAAGAGGTAAAAACGGTTGTTTTTTCTTATATCAAAGGAAGCCGGACACCGGATATGCTGCGTGTATCATTAAAAGTGCAGTCAAAACAGGCTGTGCAGATGCTGGCAGATTCCGGTGTACTGTCGATTTATGAGCAGCAAAGACCGGATCTTTTTCTGCAGATCCGGTATGAAAAGGGAATGCTAAGCATAGTGACCGGTGCAGCATATCCTTCCTTTACGATGGATAAAACGGTGGAGAAAGCGTGGGATGTGGCGATATGCACATTTTTAAAACAACATAAGATCCCATTTGAAAAATGACCGCAGCAGGGAGAAAGGCAGGCGTGCTACAGGGAAGTTCATCTTGCAAAATAGTGCATCAGAGACTATAATATAATGTATGAAAATAGACACTTAGGATAATAGGTATTGAACAAATAGGTTGGGATGAGTATGTATGAATTACTCATCAGAATGGAGAAGGATATGGATAATTCAATCGCAAGCAGATTACGACGCAAAAAACGTCTGGGTGATTTGCTGCTCGGAGCAGGTGTTATTACACAGGAGCAGCTGGATGAGGCGCTGCGCCGTCAGAAGGAAGCAGGAAATGGTCAGAAGCTTGGTATGACATTGATCGACATGGGTGTCATGAATGATGAGATCATTGCTGAGGCATTATGTCATCAGATGGGACTGGAACGTGTTCATCTGGGTGGTATTACGATAGAAGACGAGGTACTTGGACTGGTAGACGAGAAGGTACTTCGTAAGTATATGCTGATTCCGTATGAATTTGCACCGGATAATCCGAATGTATTGCGGGTGGCATTCAGCGATCCGTTAGACATGATCGCAATGGATGACCTTTCGATCATTACCGGACTGCAGATCGATGTGCGTGTCACGACGGTGAAAGACGTGGCGCAGGCACTGGATCGTTTCTATGGAAATTCCGAGGCCATGAAGGTGGCAGACCAGTATACGAAAGAGCATCAGGAGAAATATGGTAACAGTAATAAAGATAAGAATGCTGATTCGGAGGAGATCAAGCAGGCACCAATCGTTCGACTGGTAAATCAGATCATTGAACAGGCGGTACATAAACGTGCATCCGATATTCATTTTGAGCCGATGGAGACGCAGCTTCGTATCCGTTTCCGTGTCGATGGTGTGCTTCAGGAGGCGATGCGTCATGATGTATCACTGCTTCCGGCGATGGTAGCACGTATTAAGATCGTTGGTGGTATGGATATATCTGAGAAAAGAAAGCCACAGGATGGCCGTATGACCAGTATTGTCGACCGACAGGAATACGACATCCGTGTATCTATTCTTCCGACTGTATTTGGTGAGAAGATCGTTATGCGACTGACCCAGAAGACAGCGCTTAGCAGAGATAAGAAAGATCTCGGTTTCAAACCGGATGAGCTGACGAGATTTGAGAGTATTCTGAAACATCCGCATGGCATTATGCTTGTAACAGGACCTACCGGTAGTGGTAAATCCACGACGTTGTATACGGCACTGAGTGAACTGAATACAGAAGGTGTAAATATTATCACGGTAGAAGATCCTGTCGAGGCAAATATCAATGGTATTAATCAGGTACAGGTAAATGTAAAAGCAGACATGACGTTCTCAGCAGCACTTCGATCTATTCTGCGTCAGGATCCGGACATTATCATGATCGGTGAGATTCGAGACAATGAGACAGCGGAGATTGCGACGAAGGCGGCTATTACCGGTCATTTGGTTGTAAGTACATTGCATACGAACAGTGCAGCAAGTACGATTACACGTCTGGCAGATATGGGGATAGAAGATTACCTGATCGCAGATTCTGTGATCGGTGTTATTGCACAGCGACTGGTACGACGTGTATGTCCAAAGTGTAAGCAGATGGTACCTGCGGATATGTTGGAGAAAGAGGAGTTAGGTGTGCCTGCTGATCAGATGGAGGAGGAACTTTTGATTCCAAGAGCCACAATTGGCAAAGAGGAATGCCTGCATTGCGGTGGTGCCGGTTATAAAGGCC
This sequence comes from uncultured Lachnospiraceae bacterium, assembly GCA_958444395.1. Classification (GTDB taxonomy): domain Bacteria; phylum Bacillota; class Clostridia; order Lachnospirales; family Lachnospiraceae; genus Jutongia. The sequence goes on along the minus strand of CAUCOL010000066.1, from coordinate 1,774 downwards.
GTATCGGTGTATATGAGATTATGACGATGTCACCGGATCTGAAGCGTATCGTGGCAAAGGGTGGAAGCGTAGAGGAGATAGAAAAGAAAGCAGTAGAAGAAGGCATGAAGACATTGATCATGTCAGCCAACGAGCTTGTTAAAGATGGTATTACAACCATAGAAGAAGTACATCGTGTAGCGTATGATGATTAGAATCAGAACAGGTTACCATTCAGAGACAGTGGACTGTTTTGATATGGCTGATGGAAAATGCGAAGGTTGATTTTGTTGATAGAAAAGATCAATGAGAGATAGAAGATAAGCAGAAAAAGAATGGAGGCACTTAACTTATGGAAATAACAATGACAAATCTCTTGCAGATTGCCAGAGATACAGGAGCATCCGACGTACATATTACTGTGGGACTGCCACCGAAGATGCGTGTAAACGGAGGACTTGAGGATATTATTCCACATACTCTTTCCGCACCGGAGACGCAGGCACTGATCCTGCCGCTGTTGAACGAGAGACAGCTTGCTATCTTAAAGAGAGACGGTGAAGTCGATTTTTCACATAGCGTTGCGGAACTGGGACGATTCCGTGTGAATGCCTTTCGTCAGAAAGGCACATTCGCTGCGGTACTTCGTCTGATCAATACGGTGATTCCTTCTCCGGATAAGCTGGGTCTTCCGTGGTCGATCACAGACCTGGCTAAGAGAAAGCGTGGAATGGTTCTTGTAACAGGACCTACTGGTAGTGGTAAATCTACGACGCTTGCCTCTCTGATTAATCAGATCAACGAAACACGTCAGGAGCATATCATTACACTTGAGGATCCTATCGAGTATTTGCATCAGCATAAAAAATCAATTGTCAATCAGCGTGAGATTGGTTTGGATACATTATCGTTTGGAAATGCATTAAGAGCTGCACTTCGTGAGGATCCGGATGTTATTCTGGTCGGTGAGATGCGTGACCTGGAGACGATTTCTGCTGCGATCACGGCGGCTGAGACCGGTCATTTGGTATTCTCCACATTACATACAATTGGTGCGGCACCTACGATCGATCGTGTGATCGATGTATTCCCGCCACATCAGCAGCAGCAGATCCGTGTGCAGCTTGCGACTGTCTTACTGGCAGTTATCTCACAGCAGCTGCTTCCTACCTCAGATGGAAAGGGACGTGTGGCGGCATTTGAGATTATGCATTCTGTTCCTGCGATTGAGAGTAATATTCGTGATGGAAAGACACATCTGATTCCGTCAACGATTCAGACCAGCAAGAAGATGGGTATGCAGACAATGGATGATTCAATCTACGAATTGTATCATCAGTTGAAGATATCTTCCGATGTAGCTTTGGAATTTGCACAGGAACCGGAAGTTCTGAAGAGAAAGTTGTTCTAGTATCGAATAATACGATCGATTCAACTATGAGTTGAATGATATTTTTCAAAAATAATGTTATGATAAATGGGTCAGAGGTTGACCGGTTTATCATAACATTTTTAATTTTCTCGGACACCTGCCGCTTTCCGCAAAGTCAAAAATGCTCTGCAAGGAGACAGCCATCGTACAAGGGGGGATTTGTATGTTTCATAAAGATAGACGATATGGAATTGATATGGAAGCAACCGGAAGGAATGTAGACCGTGTATTAAGAAGAAAAGGAATTACAACGAAAGGGCTTGCGGAGGCATTTAATATATCAGAACAAAGTGTGAGCAAATGGAGACATGGGCGGAGTCTGCCGAATTACAGAATTTCTATCTGCTTGCCCAATTACTGGGG
>CAUCOL010000065.1 GCA_958444395.1 uncultured Lachnospiraceae bacterium | reverse complement strand
AACGTTCTCATAAACATACGCTTTTTTAACAACAGAAAGCAATTTCCCGCCTATCCGGCTTGCGGTCAGCGAAACCCAGTTTGCATTGATATTCTGTTTTCAAACGGATCACAGGCAAATCCATGCCCTGTTTTTACTCCATAGCAATCCTCCCTAAAACAATGCCCTATCCCGGTAAAAACAAAAAGAACCCATTGAAAACTTGTCTGAAGTGATCGTATCTGCCGAATCGGCTGTGACTCACTTTTCTGAGGAGACAATTAGAATCTTACATTTTATAAAAGAATGCAGAAGAAAACCTTCTGCCCGTTCGAACGCCCTATGCAATCTGTCATTGCTTTCTGCACTGCTAGAGTAACAAATATCCTTTTTCCTGACAATAGCGAAGCCGCTACAAATTCCAAACGGAATTTCTGGTATTTTGTTTATTTCTCTATTTTTATAAACAACTATTTTTGTATTTGTTTGACAATCCTGCCTTTCTTTTTTTAGTGATTCTCTACAAATTTTTCGCCCTGTTTTGCCCGTAAAGCACGAAAAAACAGGACTTTATCCGTTTTTCGGATAAAATCCTGTTTTAGATTAAAGAAATAAGTTCTTCCTATACGACAGGCAGATTTTCAAACATGGCAACTGTATCAAAAAAACAGTTTCACAGATTGATACATCTGCAGATTATTCCATATGAGAACGATAATAATTGATCAGACATCCTTTTTCGATAATCTCTCTTTCATCATCTGTCAGATTACCCAGATGCAGATCAAATTCCTTCATTCCCTTATTAACAACGTAGGCTTTCACCGTATCATTCTTCTCTGCAACAGCCTTCTTAATATCCTTTACAAAGAGATAATCTCCATTGGCAAATGGAAGCTCTCCGTCAAACAGGAATGGAAGCATACCCCAGTTGATCAGGTTAGAACGATATCTCTTCGTTGCATATTCCTTTGCAATATTGGCAAAACCGCCCAGAACCTTCTGACAGGATGCTGCCTGCTCACGGGCAGAACCATCCCCCGGTTTTACTGCATAGATCGTAGAACCGATCTGTGTCTCTTCCGGCTTAATATCAAATGTCTTCTGAATCGTTTCAAATACTTCCTTTACTTCCGGAAGTGCTGCTACGATATCCTCCCCATTGATTCTTGCCTTTTCGGCTGCCTGTACCTCTTTTGCCTTGCCTACATACGCCGGATCCTTACGGGATAACGTAAACTCCGCCAGTCCCAGTGGATTAGAACGGAAAGAAGATGTCTCACCGGATGGGATCAGCTCATCGGTCGTAGTTACCGGATCATGGATCTCGGATACTACCTTTAATACCATATTGTCTGTTAATGCAGACATCGCAGGCCAGTCCTTGATATTTGGACCAAACTTGATCTCCTCATTCGGATCTGCCTTACCGACACCATCATAAACACGATTTGCATAAATCGCACTGTCAAAATGATATTTCGGCTTTTTAAAATCAACATCTACATCCGTAGCTGCTGTCAGGTAACCCTGATTTGCTGCTGTCGCTGCGATCGAACGGGCATCCATCAGTGCAACAGATGCAATCTGTCCGTTATTGACCTTAGAACCTTCACGGTTCGGGAAATTACGGGTAGAATGACGAATGGATAAACCATTATTTGGAGGAACATCTCCGGCACCGAAGCATGATCCACAGAATGCGGAACGAATCGTTGCACCGGTCTCCATCAGGTCAGCAATCGTACCATTCTTCACCAGTTCCATAAATACAGGCTGGCTGGATGGGTATACACTCAGAGAGAATTCATCCGCTCCGATATATTTGCCACGCAGGATATCGGCAGCATCACAGATATTCTCAAATCCGCCACCGGCACATCCGGCGATCACACCCTGTTCTACATACAGTCTGCCATTATGCACCTTATCTTTCAGGGTATACTTCACCTGATTATTATCCAGACTGACTAATGCTTTCTTCTCCACATCGTCCAGAATGTCCATTAGATTGGCATTTAACTCTTCGATCGTATAGACATTGCTTGGATGGAATGGCATAGCGATCATAGGCTTGATCTCTGAGAGGTCTACATAAACCATACCATCATAGTATGCAACATCCGCCGGCTTCATCTCTTTATATCCTTCCGGACGGTTATGAATCTCATAAAATTCTTTGATCTTATCATCCGTTGTCCAGATGGATGACAGACAAGTTGTCTCAGTCGTCATAACATCTACGCCGATACGGAAATCAGCCGACAGATTTGCCACACCGTCACCGACAAATTCCATAACCTTGTTATTTACATATCCATTGGCAAATACCTTACCGATAATCGCAAGGGCAATATCCTGCGGACCTACTCCCTTCTGTGGCTTACCGGTCAGATAAACGGCTACAACACCCGGCATATTGATATCATATGTACGGGAAAGCAGCTGCTTTACAAGCTCAGGACCGCCTTCACCCATTGCCATCGTACCCAGGGCACCATAACGAGTATGGGAGTCAGAGCCCAGGATCATCTTACCACATTCTGCCAGCATCTCACGGGCAAACTGATGGATAACTGCCTGATGAGGAGGTACATACATACCGCCGTATTTTTTGGCACAGGATAATCCAAACATATGATCATCTTCATTGATCGTACCACCAACGGCACACAGACTGTTATGACAGTTGGTCAGAACATATGGGATCGGGAACTTCTCCAATCCTGATGCACGTGCTGTCTGAATGATACCTACAAAGGTAATATCATGAGAAGTCAGCTTATCAAACTTTACCTGCAGCTGCTTCATATTTCCTGATGTGTTATGTGCTTCCAGGATACCATATGCCATCGTACCCTTCGCTGCCTCCTCTTTGGAAGGAGCCTTTCCACATTTTGCCTGCAACGCCTGTGCTGCCTGGGCATTGTCTTCAATAATCTCTGTACCATTGACCAGGTATACGCCATTGTCAAAGAGCTTAATCATTCTGAACCTCCATTCTTCCTTCTCCCATGTATATTGGTAGACCGGAATCTATTATTTTTCATTTTCATTTGATTTCCTATGAAAACACTGCAAACACAACATATATTATTAGATAAAGACTGCAAAAAGTCAAGTAGATTGTTGCCATCTGAACGGGATTGTAGTACAATATTTTCAGTTTAAACATTAAAATGCATAAGCTAAAAAATGCTTCTCATAGGAGCCCGCAGCGGCATCCTATATAAACAGCAGAATGGAGGAAACTATGCGACATCTTATCAGTCCACTGGATCTTTCCCTTGAAGAATTAGACGAGATTCTTACTTTGGGACAGGACATTATGAAAGATCCTAAAAAATACGCACATGTCTGTGATGGCAAAAAGCTGGCTACCTTATTTTATGAACCAAGCACAAGAACCCGATTGAGTTTTGAATCCGCAATGCTCAGTATGGGTGGTCAGGTGCTTGGTTTTTCTTCGGCTGATTCCAGCTCCGCTTCCAAAGGAGAAAGCGTAGCCGACACGATCCGTGTTATCTCCTGCTACGCCGATATCTGCGCCATGCGCCATCCTAAGGAAGGGGCACCGACCGTGGCATCCATGTATTCCCGTATTCCTGTGATCAACGCAGGTGACGGCGGACACAATCATCCGACCCAGACCCTCACGGATCTCTTCACGATCAAAACACTGATGGGACGCCTGGATAACATGACGATCGGTATGTGCGGCGACTTAAAGTTTGGCCGGACGGTTCACTCCCTGATCAATGCTATGGTGCGTTATCCAAATGTCCGTTTTGTTCTGATCTCTCCGGAAGAACTGCGTATTCCAAGCTATCTGCGAAAAGAGGTACTGGAAGCCGGAAATATTGACTTCCTGGAAACCGATAAATTAGAAGAGAATATGCCGGATCTGGATATTCTCTATATGACGCGTGTCCAGCGCGAACGTTTCTTTAACGAAGAGGATTATATCCGTCTGAAAGACAGTTTTATCCTTGACGCCAAGAAACTGCAGTATGCAAAGAAAGATATGTACATTCTGCATCCGCTTCCACGTGTCAATGAAATCGCTACCGAAGTAGATGATGACCCGCGTGCTGTTTATTTCAAGCAGGTACAAAACGGCGTCTATGTACGTATGGCTCTGATCATGAAATTATTGGAGGTGGATCTACCATGTTAAATATCGGAGGTTTAAATCAGGGAATAGTAATCGACCACATACAGGCAGGTGGTGCCATGAAGATCTATGAATATCTTGGTCTTGAAAACCTGGACTGCTCTGTCGCGATCATCAAAAATGCTAAGAGTAATAAAATGGGAAAAAAGGATATTATAAAGATTGAGGGAAATCTGGATATTGATATCAATGTACTGGGAGTGCTCGATCACAATATCACGATCAACATCATCGAAAATGACCGCATCGTAGCAAAGCACCAGCTGTCACTGCCGGAAACAGTTACAAATATTATCAAATGCAAGAATCCACGCTGTATCACCTCGATCGAACAGGAGCTTCCGCATAAATTTAAGCTGACGGATCGTGCCAACCGGGTTTACCGCTGTGTATACTGTGAGTCAAAATTTAAAGGCAATTAATCGGATACCAAAAGAGAGGCATATATGATAGTAGTTCCATCGATTTCAGCTCAAGCAGAGAGTATACAGACTATGAGTGAATAAATTCAGGTAGCTGTAGAAGATATTTAAAAGGAGTATTTATATGATTTGAGGACATCCAAAAATTTAAAATATTTAGGGGTAGTTACTTATTTTTCTATATAGGATAGGAGATGAAATTAAATGAAAAAGTCGTTAGCAAAAAAGATTAGTTTAGCAATGTCTACAGTAGTACTGCTTACAAGTATAATACTTATAGTTATTTCAGCATTATCTCTGAACGAGATGAAATCAAGAGTGGAGTCTATTTTATATAATACAACTCTTGAAAATTATAAGGCAGAAATTAAAAGTGATATTCAATCAGCTTTGACTACAGTTCAGCATTATTATGCTGAATCTCAATCAGGGGTAGTTACTGAGGCTGAAGCCCAAAAGCAAGCTTTAGAAACATTGAGAGCTTTGCGCTACGGTGATGAAGGTGATGGGTATATATGGGTAGATGATACTGATTACAACTTAGTTATGCACCCAATCTTACCAGACCAAGAGGGAACAAATAGATATGATTTAACCGACCAAAATGGTGTCAAGATTATTCAGGAAATCATGAAGGTAGCTGATAAAGGTGGTTACAATACTTTCTATTTTACAAAGTCAGATGGTAAGACAGTAGCTCAAAAAGTAGCATATTCGAAGTCATTTCCTGAGTGGAATTGGGTTTTAACCACAGGTGTTTACACTGATGATATTGATAGTATCGTGGCAGATTCTGTAGGTATTGAACGAGTTAAGACAATTAGTAAAAATAGTATTTTATTTTTAAGTATAGTAGGGGTAGTTCTTGTTGTTTTAGTCCTTACCATCGTACTTTTAGTAGTAAAGAAATTCATGAATATTTTAAAGGTATTTGAAGAGAAACTCACAGATATAGCAGATGGTGACCTTACAAGTGGATTAGATAAAAAATTGACTGCTAGGAAAGATGAACTTGGTGATATGTTAAAGCATACTAATACAGCTATTATATCTTTCAGGGGTAGCATTAAAAAAGCTAAATCAACAGCCTGCACAGTAAACTCAGGCAGCTCTGATATTCAAAGTATGACTGATTCAGCTTTAGATTCTACAAATCAGGTAGCTAAAGCTATCGAAAATGTAGCACAAGAAGCTACAAAGCAGACTGGAGTTGTTGAAGAAATGGTAAATAGTGTTGATACAATGAATGTAAATGTAGATGCAGTTTCAGGTGCCATGAATGATATTAGTTCTTATGTAGAAACACTCAATACTACAAGTACAGCCATGAAATCAAAAATAGATACGTTATCAGGGGGTAGTTCACAGATGTCTGATAAAGTATCTGATATAGCCAGTCAAATCGAAAAGACTACAGAGTCAATTGGTAAGATGCAAGATGTATTAAACGTAATTCAGGAGATAGCTTCACAAACAAACCTTTTAAGTCTTAATGCAAGTATCGAGGCAGCACGAGCTGGTGAAAGCGGTAGAGGTTTTGCTGTTGTAGCTGATAGTATTCGTGATTTATCTGAGGACACCTCAAAAGAGCTGAATAACATTAAAACTATTATAGAGGAGCTTACAAATTCTTTCAAAGAATGTAACGAAGCTATTGAGTCTGTAGTAGATACGAATACCTCTAATAATACATATACAAGTGAGGTTATTAACTCATTTGAAGAGGTATTTAAAGGTATCGAGAATACTAATGAAAAGGTAGCAGATGTAACAAAACTTACAAATGAAATTACAAAACTTATGTCAGGGGTAGCAAGTGGTGCTAATACAGTGCAAGATGGAGCACAAGGTATCGCAGCAGCATCCGAGGAAGTCACAGCATCATCTGAGGAGCTTGCAGCATTGATGCATAATATTGCTGATAATTGTAACAGTATGAGTGTTGAGGCTAAAAATCTTGTGGAGGATATGAATAAGTTCAAAGTTGAGTAATAGTAAAGTAAACGGTAGAACATACATACCCCCATGGTCAGATAGCCTTCCGGATGAATGCCGGAAACCACGCCGCTCATAATAGGCGGCGTTGATTTTAACGACTTGCGTATGATTTGACGTTTACCTGCAAAAAAACAAATTACACTTTTTATAAGTAGACTCCAGACCGAACTTATTTCTAAAGATAACTTACAATCTAAATACATGGATGAAGTGCGTAGCAAGTAAATAGGAATCTTCGTAGCAAGTAGCACATATTATATAGCAAGTAGATGCAAGTAGGTAAAAAAATCAGGACAAATCAAACCGATTTACACCGAATTTGATTTGCCCTGTAAATGCCCGTTTTAAGCGGTTTTATAAGGTTTTAAGCCATCTACCGATTAAAATTTACCAGCTTTTGCAGCTTCTTCAATAGATACCGCTACAGCAACAGTCATACCAACCATTGGGTTGTTACCGGCACCGATCAGACCCATCATCTCAACATGAGCAGGTACTGAAGAAGAACCAGCGAACTGTGCATCACTATGCATACGGCCTAATGTATCTGTCATACCATAAGAAGCAGGACCAGCTGCCATATTATCTGGATGTAATGTACGTCCTGTACCACCACCGGATGCTACGGAGAAGTACTTCTTACCCTGCTCCAGACATTCTTTCTTATAAGTACCGGCTACCGGATGCTGGAAACGTGTTGGGTTTGTAGAGTTACCTGTGATAGATACATCTACACCCTCTTTGTGCATGATAGCTACACCTTCCGGTACACTGTTTGCACCATAGCAGTTAACCTTTGCACGAAGTCCCTCAGAATAAGACTTACGGGAGATTTCTTTTACTTCGTTTGTATATGGATCGTACTCTGTCTCAACGAATGTGAAACCATTGATACGGGAGATGATCTGTGCAGCGTCTTTTCCAAGACCGTTTAAGATAACACGAAGAGGCTCTTTACGTACCTTATTAGCCTTCTCAGCGATACCGATAGCACCCTCTGCTGCTGCGAATGACTCATGACCAGCTAAGAATGCAAAACACTTTGTCTCCTCTTCCAGTAACATCTTTCCTAAGTTACCATGACCAAGACCTACTTTACGTGTGTCTGCTACGGAACCAGGAATACAAAAGGACTGAAGTCCCTCACCGATTGCTGCTGCTGCGTCTGCTGCACGACGGCAATCTTTTTTGATTGCAATAGCTGCACCTACGATATAAGCCCAGCATGCATCCTCGAAACAGATTGGCTGAATGCCTTTAATCTGATTGTAAACATCCAGACCAGCATCCTTTGTGATTTTTTCAGCTTCTTCAATTGAAGCAATACCATAGCTGTTTAATACGCTATTGATTTTATCTATTCTTCTTTCATATGATTCAAATAATGCCATGATTCGTTTGCCTCCTTTATATTATTTTTCGATTTCTTTATCTGTTCTTGGGTCGATCAGCTTAACAGCATCTTCGATACGACCATACTGACCGCAGGATTTCTCCCATGCTGTGTTAGCGTCATCACCTTTTTTGATAAAGTCTGTCATCTTACCGAGGTTAACGAACTTATATCCAATGATCAGGTCATCTGCATCCAGAGCGATTGCTGTAACATAACCCTCAGCCATCTCTAAGTAACGAGGACCTTTCTTTAATGTACCGTACATTGTACCAACCTGAGAACGAAGTCCTTTACCAAGATCTTCCAGACCAGCGCCTACCGGCAAACCATCCTCTGAGAATGCGGACTGAGAACGACCATATACGATCTGTAAGAATAATTCTCTCATTGCTGTATTGATAGCATCACAAACTA
>CAUCOL010000064.1 GCA_958444395.1 uncultured Lachnospiraceae bacterium | reverse complement strand
AGTGCCACACCGAAAGCAACACCGAGCACGGAGCCGAGTGCCACACCGGAAGTAACGCCGAGTACGGAGCCAAGTGCCACACCGGAAGCAACACCGAGCACGGAGCCAAGTGCCACACCGAAAGCAACACCGAGTACGGAGCCAAGTGCCACACCGGAAGCAACACCGGGCACACAGCCAACACCAAGCCAGCCAACGATACCACAGCCAACTGTAACAGCTGCAGCGCAGCCATCGTCCGCTGCACCGGTTTCTTCTGATGAAACAGAAAAATCAGCAGACATGTCAGGTGTAAAAGCAACAGCAAAGAAGGCGAAAATTACATTAAAGTGGAAAAAGGCAGCGGGCGTATCCGGTTATCAGGTACAGATATCCGATCAGAAAAGCCTGAAAAATGCAAAGACGCTGACCTGCAAAGCAGGTAAAACAAGTGTGGTACTAAAAAAAGCAAATGGAAAGAAACTAAAGAAAAAGAAGACGTATTATATACGCATCCGTACCTATAAGACCGTGAAAGCATCGGATGGTACGAAAAAGACCATATACGGAAAATATAAAACAGTTCGTGTAAAGATCAAGTGATCCCCAAGCATCACATGAATGCCACAGAACTGCTCTCCCAATAACAAGAAAAGCCTGTCCGCAAAATCGGACAGGCTTTTCTCTATATAGAACACTTCCCACACCACCGATGGCAGTGCTCCCCCTCCATGCGGTCATGCGCAGTTTTAAATAATAGTCGGATTTTTGCCTGGCTGCTACTGTCTGCAAGGGGCTCAGACACACTCTCCGCACGTATTCATCGTAATCGCTGAAAAGCAGGACTGGGCTGGAAAAGGCTAATACTCTGCGCCAATTTTTCAGCCATCATTTTGCAGACAACTTAAGCTATCAAGCAAAAATCAATACAGGTAAATCCTGCGCATGACCGGATGGAGGGGGAGCACTACCGCCGGTGGTGTGGGAAGTTTTTCATACTAGAAGAACGGTTCCATCTGATTTTCGGAGAGGTAGGCGTTCGTATCGTAAATGGAGTATTGGTTCTGGAGGGCAAACATGATGTAGGCGTCCCTTTTTATGCGCGGGTAGAGCGATTTGGCGTGTCCGTAATAGAGCAGGTGTTTCGTTTCCTGTACGGTCAGGGGAAATGCGAAAGCAATCTGCAGCAGAAAATCACGGGAGGGCTTCTTACGTGTACCGTTAAAGATCTGATACCCATAGATCAGATCGATCGAAGTGGCAGCAATGATCTCTTTCTTCTCTTTGTGATATTTATTCAGGAGAAGTTCCAGATAATTGTCCAGCTGCAGATCCAGCAGTTCCTCTGTGCTTTCTGAAATCACCTGCTCAAAATCGGTTTGTGATAATATTTTTTTCTCTAATGTTTCTGTTGTGTTTTTCATAGTAAGAACAGTTCCTTTCTGGAAAATGGAATAGTCCCTGCCCTGATTATATTTGAATAGAACATTTCAGAGCCTCTGCCCCGGCATGTTTAATCCGCGATAGTGATACTGATCAGAATGGCACGTACGCCAAACTCAAAACAATATATATAACTGCCGTTCTTCACGTTCTCAAAGTATTTTTTGGAGATCGTTATGGAATGGTCATCCGTTTTTATATATTTCTCTTTGATTGCCTTACCGCCCTGTGGTGTAATGGACGCCAGGTGATTCAGTCCATCATTCCATTGAACCGGCAGTACCAGATCATTCATCTGGCTGCGCTTCAGAATATAGGCCTGTTTCTCAAATACCGGTGCTTCGTATGGCCTCTCCAGAACGGAAATATTCAGATTCAGATAGTCCTGATCCGACAGGGATTTATCAACCTCATGATAGATATGGTAGTTGATATAGTCTCCGGAGAAATGGTCTTTAAAAAGTTCCTTGGAGAATACGATGGTAGTATCGTTTTTTAAAGTCCAGTATTTTTTCGGAAGAGACTTCCCGTTTCCAATTTTGATATCTGTCACTTTACGTCCAAACATATTGACCAGGTGGATCACGGCATCGGCGGGCTGGTTCAGATAATAATTATACCAGCCCGGCATGAGTGTCCCCGACTTTTGCTTAAAGGCATATTCTTTTGTCTCAATCGCGCACAGATCGACACCCAGCGAGGCGGAGATATAATCAATGGACAGATGGTAAGTGGTGTTCGCACTGAGCGTCTGCAAAAAGTCATTATGCAGTACGATATAGCCGTCAGGGTCAACATGCCAGTCATTGTCGGAAAGTTTCTGCGTACGATAGCTGTTGCTGTTCTGCAGGGAAACCGAATCCGGCGTCAGATCTTCTAAAACACCACTTTGGATGTACACCGGTGTCTGTGCCGGATCTGATTTTAAAAAGTAGAGGATGACGTTTTCTGAGGCAGTGGTAGTTTCATCGCTGTAATCTATGAAGTATTCTGTGACAGGACCATCGTAAGGTGTTGGTGTCGGTCTGACCGATGCGGCAGGAGTTGTGTTTTCTGCTTTTTTTGACGACAGGTTCCGAACCGGTGGAAGAAAAAGGACACTGCCGGCAGCCAGCAGTATCAGTGCAGCCGGTATGATTTTATAAAGCCGGCGGCGCAGACGATAAGTTTTATAATGCTGCAGGGCATGTATCAGTTGATCGATATCGTGATAGCGTTTGTTTGGATCAAACATGGTACATTGGCTGATGATCTGCAAAAGTGCGGCATCCGCCGTGTGCGTGCTGCGATAGGAAAGGGCATGTTTATGCAAATGAGAAATATTCTCATTCAGGTTTTCTGTATTCTCTGGGTATTCTTTGCGGTCAGACAGTGTCTGATGAAAAAAAAGCTCATACATTATTGCACCGACGGAATAGATGTCACTTCGCACATCTGTCTGGGAGAAACCATACTGCTCCGGTGGTGCATATTCCAGTGTTCCCATGATTACGGTGTCCTGGGTATGTTTTGGCTTGAAGTTCCGGGACGCATCAAAATCAATGATCTTTACGGTACCATCTGCAGTAACCATGATATTAGAGGGTTTTATATCTCTGTGAATGATGGGCGGCACCGCCTGGTGCAGTGCTTTTAAACCGTCACAAAGCTGCAGCAGCAGGGAAACGATTTCGTTCTGTCGGAGATGTTTCTCTTTGATATAGGAGTCCAGAGAGACGCCGTCAATATATTCCTCTGCAAGGATCAGATGCCGATCCTGTATTTCCGATGCATAGATCTGTACAATATGTTCATTGGACAGCGTCTGTATTTGTGCATAAAGGGAAGCATTTTCAGGAGACAATTTCTTTAGGATGACCGGTTTGGAATAGCCGGGTACCGATGCCAGAGCAATGTAAGACTTAGCACTTTCACTGATTTTATCGATTTCGGTATATGTAATCATGGGAGACCTCCTTTCGCATAGTTTTCATTTCTGTGATAGCAGTATACCATAAATTTGCAGCGTATGGGAGCGGGTTCTCGGAGATAGAATAGAAAATTTTTGCTCTGTATTTATACAATATAAAAATAGTACAGAAAATGGTAAACAGGTTGAAATGAATGGAAACATATTGTAAAATGTAGGAAAATTTTGAGGAAGGGGGAATTTGGAAAAAAAGAATCTGGTAACCCGTTGAGCAAGAAAGGAGATAAGGAGATAACATGAGGTTTGTAAAAAAAATTACTTCGATTGCATTAGTCGCAGCACTGACATTGACATCAGCGGTTCCGGCAGGTGCAGAGAAAGGGTACGACGCAAATAACAAGGATAAATGGGAAGGACTGAAGATTGATACATCAGAAGTGCCTACCCCTGATAATAAAGACATTTTTTTTGACAATGATAAAAATATTGTTTGTAATACGAACGTCCGTTTTCAGTTGGACGCCGTGGTAGATTCTACCTGGTCTGTCAGCCCGGCGAATAAGGGTGTAGAGGTAGATGCCAGCGGAATGGTTGTAGTTGCGGCAGATGCACAGAAGGATACGACATATACTGTGACAGCAGATCCGGAGAATATCACCAGCAAGGGTGACAATGCATCTATCAAGGTGCGTATTCCAAAGGATGCCATTGCAGCAGAGGCAACAGACATCTGCTATGCCGATACGATGGAAGCAGAAGGTGTGACAGCATTATCTGCAGACAAAAAGACACTCACCGTGACTGGTGCAAGAAAGCTGCCTCTGGAGACGGTAGTGACTCCGGCTTATATTGCAGATCAGAGCGTGAAGTATGAGGCGCAGAACCAGGCAACTGCGATCGGCGTCAGCGGAGAGACTCTGACGACGAATGAGATCACAGGCAGTGACAATAAGATTAACTGTACGATCGGCGAAGCAACCGAGACAAAATCATTATTTGTGAAGGTCGTTAAAAATCCTCTGAGTATCAAGCTGGCAAATGATGATGTGGCAATTGATCCGGTAGACAGGGATGTGAAGATGTCTATGGATCAGAGAGCAACCTTTTATATTGATCAGAACTCTGCTGTCGCATTAGAGGAGAATGGAACGATCAAATTAAGCGATTATAAGTTTGATATCTCCGGTGACAATGTAGAGGCAGACGCTTCCGGCAACGGATATACGATCTATGACGAGACAGGAAAAAGCGAGATCGGTACGATCACGATCAAGGGAACCGGTGCCACATTAAAAGCGGTCGTAGAGACGAACCAGTATGATAAGAGCTGGACAAGCGCAAAGGATGTCACGATCAAGATGTCTTATAAGAGAAAAGACACAAAGAGTGATGAACCGGCAGACAGCTTTGATTCTGTTAAGATCAAATTCATGGCACAGGATGCAAAGTTTAATACAGTAGGTCTTGATTTTGCCAAAGGCGGACTGCTGGAGGACGTAGACTTTGCCGTATACAATGAAGATGTGAAGTTTTCGGATGGCGATGCAACGGTTCAGAAAAATATGCCGGTATATTATTTCGAGGCAAATGGAGATTCTTTACCATTAGCACAGTTTACGTTTGCAAATGGGGATTATAATTCTACTGTAAATTCCTTCAATACGGATAAGGATGGCGGCTTTAACCGTGATGCAAAGGATACGAACTATGACATTACATTTAAGCTGACAGATGTAGATGTGATCGATTCCAAGCAGAATAAGGAAATCGGTGTAGATGGTGAAGATGTGAATAAGCAGAAGCTTCTGACCTATACAGGTGCAGGAAATAAGACATATTATGACAGACTGTTACTGAAGGGTACCGGTTATAAGCTCCTCACAGTCAGCTACAATGACAAGAAGGAATATTATGTCATTCGTTTTGTATCTCCAAGTGATAATATTAAAGACAGACTGTCTCTGGCAAAGAACAGCAGAGAAGACTATGATCTGAGCATTGAAACAGTACATATCCGTAAAGGTGAGGCAGTGGTACCTGAGTTTAAGGATGCTGCCGGTCAGACAAAAAATGCGACATTAAACGATCCGTTCCTTACATATACAGTAAGAGATACCAATGCAAAAGCATTTACGGATGGAAGCGGTGTATACCAGGTGGGTGGATCCGCTGCCGGCAAGACACTGGTAACGGTACAGGGCAAAGTAAATAAGACAGACGAAGTGACCTATGTTTTATATGTCAACAATGATACCTATGAATATGACGAAGGAACCTTTGCGATTGATTTCCAGGCTGCTTATGATCAGAAACTGATGGATTCCAGCGATGCGATCAACGGAAAACAGGAAGCAGTTCCGGTAAATATCAGTGTGAAGAAAGCCGGTGCAAGTATTCCTGAGATTACATGGGAGCTTGCCGTCAGAGGAGACGATGAGACATTTACTGCGATCGATCCTTCTTTCGTAGAGATCAAGGCCGGTGAAGAAGAAGGTTCCGCTGTGATCACAACGAAGCTGAGTTCTAATGCCAAGATCTATGTCAGAGCATTATCCGGTGACACAGTGCTTGCACAGAGATATTTTACAATAAAAGAAGTCTATGCCAATAAAGTATCAGAGATTGCAGAAAAGGTAGCAGATGGTGCAACCGCCGTTGTGAAGTCTGATGAGAAGAATAAGGGAATCTGCCCGGCAGGAAGTGAGTTTACTCTGGCACCGGTAGCCTATGATCCGGTCAATGCGACCGCATTATCCGGTGATATTTCATGGAGTGTTGAAAATACAGACGTAGCCACGATCGATGCAAAGGGTACAGTGAACGCCCTGGCAGCTGGAACAACGAAGATTTTTGCAAAATATATCGTAAATGGTGAAGAAAATATCAGTGAGTATACCCTGACGGTAGAACAGGCAGATATTGCTGTAACAGCGATCAAATGCGCTTCTGAGATCACATTGACCCGAGTGGGTGCAACAGAGACGATCAATGCAGTCGTAGAGCCTGCCAATGCAACAAACAAGACATTAGTATACGATATTACATCCGGTCAGGATGTGATCAGTGTATCTGCTACCGGTGTGGTAACAGCGAAAAAAGCAGGTACCGCTACGATCAAGGTATCACCGGTTGGAAATTCCCTGGTGGCTGTAACGATCAATGTAACAGTAAAAGGTGAGAATGATAAGCCGGTTGCCAGCCCATCCGCTCAGCCGCTGCAGACATCACAGAATACGATCACACCACAGCCAACGGCATCCGCAAATACTTCTGCAACACTGCAGAAGCCGGCAAAGGTAAAAGTATCTTCTGTTAAAAACGTAAAGGGTAAGAAAGTAACCGTTACCTTCAAGAAAGCTGCCAATGCTACTTCTTATCAGATCAGCTACAGCTTAAAAAAGAATTTTAAGGGTGCTAAGACTGTTAAAACCACGAAGACATCTTACACGATCAAGAAGCTCAAGAAAGGAAAGACTTATTATATCCGTGTCAGAGCTTGCAATACGGCAGGAAAAGGTGCTTATTCCGCTGTAAAGAAAGTGAAGATTAAGAAATAACAGACTTTTTATTGCTATCTGTACCGGCTGGTTCGGATGTACGGTACAGGAATTGTAAACGAACTGTTAAGGTTTGAAAAATTTATAGAAATCAATGGTATATTTTGATATAATAAAAGAAAAGTTCTTAATATACCGTCACAAAAAGCTGCGACTGCAGCTTTTTGTCGTTTATGGTTTTTTTTATCTACATGGATTAAAGTGTCAAAAGAAAAGGAGGTACCGTATCATTAGCAGGCAGTAAGAAGAAACTGACGGAGGTAAAGATACCTGTGCAGATCCGGGTGCAGGGAAAGAAGTATAAAGTAACTGGCATTGCAGCGAATGCATTTAAGAATAATAAGAAACTGGAATTTGTACTGTTATCGAAACAGATCCGTTCCATCGGCAAAAATGCATTTGCAGGATGTAGTCAGTTGAAGGCGGTAGTTATGAAAACCTCCAGACTGAATACCGTTGGCAGGAACGCTTTTGGGGAAACCGGCAAAGACGTCACGGTGAAGACACCAAAGGAGAAATGGAATGCCTATGCAAAACTCTGCATGAATCAGGGAGGCATGTCATCGGCTGTGGTATTTATCATTGATCCTGTCAAATTGAAATACAAAGGAAAGTCTTATTAAAAGGCGCCAAAGAAAAGCATAAGAGCCAGATGCTAAAATGATAGAACTTATTTAAAAAGTGATCCGTTTGATCTGGGGAAGGCAACACTCCCCGGATTGAACGGATCTTTTTTGCTATAGGAGACTTGCCGTTTTCATACAGAAAAACGTTTTCACTAAAAGGTAATCTTTTATCAATAAATACATTGTGGTAAAAATTAAAACTTGACATAGTATTTAAAACTACATATAATAGTAACGCACAGAACAAAAGATTGAAAAGAAAACGAAATAGGACTTTCTGTCTGGAAAGACCGTTATAGAGATTGGGAATGGAGGCAGTATGAAAGCGTTACACATTGGAGATAAGATTGCAAGAGTGCCGATTATACAGGGAGGCATGGGCGTTGGTGTAAGCCGCTCCGGTCTTGCCGGTGCAGTGGCGGCAGAAGGAGGGATCGGCATTATATCAACCGCACAGATTGGTTATGATGAGCCGGAGTTTGAACAAAGTCCTGCCGCAGCCAATCTAAAAGCCATCCGGAAGCATATCCGGCTGGCGAAGGAAAAGGCAGTGAATGGTCTGGTAGGAGCCAATATTATGGTAGCCCTGAAAGATTATGCAGATCATGTAAAAGCGGCGGTGGAAGCCGGAGCCGATGTGATCATCAGTGGAGCAGGGATCCCGGCAAGACTTCCGGAATATGTGGCGGAAAGTGATACAAAGATCGCACCGATCGTATCCTCTGCCAAAGCGGCAAAGGTGTTGCTGCAGAGATGGGAGAAAAAGTATCAGAGAACCGCTGATTTTGTGGTCATAGAGGGGCCAAAGGCGGGAGGACATCTCGGATTTTCCAGGGAAGAGCTGGATGATATCGAAGGACTGGATTATGATAACAGGATCCGGGAAATCATTCGTACCGTACAGGGGTTTGCAGAGCGTTTCAAGCAGAAGATCCCGGTAATCGTAGCAGGTGGTATCTTTACGCCAAAGGATGTAGCACATGCGATGGAACTGG
>CAUCOL010000063.1 GCA_958444395.1 uncultured Lachnospiraceae bacterium | reverse complement strand
CATTGAATGTACCGGCAACCATATCTGTAAATGCTGCAATAACCAGCAGAGTAAACAGCCAGCAGAATAACATAAATAATTTTCTTCCGGTCTTTCCTATGTACTTCTCAATGATCATTCCCATTGATTTTCCTTCATTCTTAACAGATGCATACAGGGCACCAAAATCCTGTACTGCTCCGAAGAAAAGTCCACCAACGATCAGCCATAAAAGAACCGGTACCCATCCAAATACAGATGCCAGGATTGGTCCCGTTACAGGGCCTGCACCTGCGATTGATGAAAACTGGTGTGCAAATACTGTAAACTTGGAAGATGGGACATAGTCCTCTCCGTCTTCAAACTTGTGTGCCGGTGTCTCGGCTTTTTCATCGATTCCCCATGTCTTAGCGAGCCATCTGCCATACAGCAGATATCCTCCACCTAATACTACAATGGCGATCAATACAATTACTAATCCATTCATTTCCTTTACCTCCTATTCTCTTGGAAAAAAAACAGCTTCCATCCCTGTGTATCGATACTATCTATCTTTACACAAAGACGAAAGCTGATATAACTTCCGCGTTACCACTTTATTTGCCATGCATTCATGACCGCTCTGCCTCATCATGCCGTATCAAAAACTCCCCAGATGCGGCTGTAACAAGCTTCCCTGTAACGGGGGAAATCCGGTGACACTTAACGTAAATCTGATTCGATCATTTCAGTGCACATCTCTCAGAGGATAAGTTTCCGTCCTGTATGCTGTCTCACACCAACCGACAGTTCTCTTTGCTACATCAGATCAGAAACTCGTGTTCTGTTCATTGATTTTATTTCTATGTACGGCTATTAAGATAGCACGTTTCACTTGATATGTCAACAGAATTTTTCATTCGTAAGATGAACATTATTCATCGAAAAAGTTTTTTAATGAAACTTTAGTACAGACAAATCCCCCACAGCAGGCTGTGGGGGATGATTTATTGTCTTTGTCCGCCGGATCGCCGCAGGTTATTTTACCGTCAGCTTCTTTTTCAGACTCCAGCCTTTTTTATTCTTTGCCCGGATTACGATCTTCGAGCCCTTATTAAACTTTGATTTTGCCTTATATTCAAAGGAACCGTCATCATATACCGTTGCCGTTCTCTTCTTTTGTTTATTAATGTAGATAAATACTTTTGTTCCGGTGTTTTCGGCGGTTGTCTCTTCCTCCGTAACACCACTTCCGGAAACAGCCCGGCTGACAATGTCAACCGATCCCGTCACCATTTTCGTCCCTGCCTTGACCTTATCTGCCTTCGGCGTATCCGGTACCAGTTTCACCTTAGTAACTTTCAAAACCGGACTTTTTCCTTTCACATTCTTCAGATAGATCTTTGCTTTCACACCCGAATCTGTTCTCGGAATCTTCACTGCATAACGGTACATATTTTTGCTGGCAATCTTTTTGGCACTCTTCGCCGTATATGTCTTCTTGCCAATCTTTACATGCGCACTGGTACACTTTTCTTCTGAATATACATATGCCTTTGTACTCTTGTTGGTAATCTCATCGACTACTGCCTTCGCCGGCACGACCTGTGCCACCGTTGTACTCATCACCAGACTGATCCGCGCGATCGCATCCAATGTGTACAATTTAACCTTCGCCTTTGCCTTCAGCAGATTTGGCAGTTCGATCGTAAAGGAACCATTCTCTTTTGTCGTGATATTCAGATCCTTTACCGTATATTTATCATTATAGATCTCTGATTTATTATACAGCTCACGGATCGTTGCATCCTTTGGCACATAGGCGGTCTTATCATTCACAATCAGCACCGGATATACATTTTCATCATTCAGATCTCCGGTCAGTATACGCGAACTTGTCACAACCTTATCCAGGGATGGTTTATTCGGACCGGTTCTCTTCACGGTGACAACCGTACGTGCGCTGGCTCTGCCCTGGCTGTCTGTAACATATACAAATACCTTTGCACTGGATTTCTGTGGCGGCAGCGCATAGCTGAACGTACCATTCTCTTTTACCGTTGATTTATAGATCTTTCCATCCTGCAGTTCAAAATAAATCGTTGCATCCGGCTCTGCCGTTCCGGTGATCGTCTTTTTACGGTTCGTATACGTATCTACCTTTGGTGCCTCCAGAATACTCTTATTGATATTGTCAATGCGGATATACCGGATCGTTTTATTGCCAAGCAGATCCTGTGCCATTACGGAATACACACCGTTTTCCGAGCAGACAAACTCCCCACCGGCTGTCTTTGCATCATTCCATGCAGACGAATTTACCAGATATTTTCCCTGAAGATACTTCACGACATACAAACCGGATGGATCCGTTGCCTGTACGGCAACATGTACATCGTTGTTTGTCTCAACATCATTGAGCGCCTTCAGATTCAGACTTGGTCCGGTCACATCGTCTCCATCCATCTTGGAAAAGTCTGCTCTGTAATAATAGAAATCTTCTGAGCTGTCTAATAATTCCGCGATCCAGTTCTTCGAAGAGACAAATTTATCTGCCAGTGCGCCGGTCTGGACTACATACTGATAATCGTCCGGGAAATCAACATCCCAGTTATTATCCTGTGTATTCTTCATCGTACTGACCAGCGATTCCCTTTCCAGATATTCTTCTACGTATTCTCTGGAATAGGTCGTGCTGGTATGTGACAGAGACTCTGCCCGGAACTGGCTCGGAAGTGCAGTAGATGCCACACGATTTGCCACCAGAAGGAATGTATCGGTATCCTTCACATCCTGTCCGTTTCTTGTCATCCTGGTAATACGATTGGTATTGTTGATCAATGTGCCATCGTAATTATAACGAGGTGCTACCGATGTATCAATCGTGTACTCTATCCCATCAAATACATAATAATGGCTCCAGTCCGTTCTCCACTCTTCCTGCAGCGTCATCTGCAATGGTTCTGATCCTTTATAGGATAAGATGCCCTGTAAGGTATTACTTACCTTGCTGACACCGGTCTTTACGGTTCGATCTGCTGCCGCATCACTAAACGGTGCCTGCTTCAATGCCCCGGCACCGGAAGTATCACTTCCCACCGCCGAACCGGATGGACTACTCACTGCCGCATCGGAAGATGGCTTAGACGGATCGACCAGAATGTCCTGTCCCGCCGTTTCATAAGCACTGGCAGTCCATTCCAGCCACTCACGCAGCTGACTGCCGGTTACTTTGTACATCCACCACTGCAGACGATAGCTGGTCAGCTGGAACATATCTGACCGCGTGAAGTTGCTGTCCATGCTGTAATAGTCATCACCACCGCCACCGCCGTATTTCAGATAGCGTGCAGCAGACACGACCGGCAGTCCCTTCGTAGAGGTGTTGACGGTATTCTGGTATAACATCGCATAGGATATCCCAATATCATTCAGCAGCTGAATGATTCCATCATCCTCTAAGGTACCCAGATAGTTGTTCAACTCGGTAGAAGCATCCATCTCACACAGGATCTCGCTGCTGTCGGCGAT
This sequence comes from uncultured Lachnospiraceae bacterium, assembly GCA_958444395.1. Classification (GTDB taxonomy): domain Bacteria; phylum Bacillota; class Clostridia; order Lachnospirales; family Lachnospiraceae; genus Jutongia. Next base: position 5,041 of record CAUCOL010000063.1, on the reverse strand, counting down.
AAATGTATTTGCCCATTTTCCCATATAATTATTATTGATCGCCTCATCGGCTACGGTCGTTGCCTTTGTCTTACGGATGGCAGATTTTCTTCCAACGATCCGGTTGGTTCCATCCTCATTCGACATCTTCAGGTCAACGACACCGATTCCCTTACCGGAATTGGCTACCATGACCAGATTCTTGCCATTGACCAGTCCTGTCGACGGATCGACTCCCGCATAGCTGTCGTATTTCGTCGTGCCGTCTCCGCAGAACCATGCATGCTTATGTCCGCTGAGCACAGCATCCACGCCGTCGATCTTGGTCAGTGCATAAGCGACATTCTCTGCCATCTCTGTCGTCGGATATTCATCACCGACACCGGAATGTGCCAGTACAACGATAACGTCTGCTCCCTGCTGTTTTAATGCTGCAGTCTCTTTCGTTACATTTGTGATGATGTCCTCCCCCACCAGTACACCGGTATAATCACAGCGTTTCTTGGAGAGCTTCGGAATCGTTTCACCGATAATACCGACCTTTACCGTCATCGTCTGACCATTGCCCTTCGTCAACGTCTTCTCTATGATCTTATTCTCATTCCAGATACTGGCACCTGTATTCGCATCCTTTACGTTCGATACGACTACCTTGTCCGTCAGTCCGGTATCATTTAACTGCTTCTGTATATAAGGTAATGTATATTCAAAATCATGGTTTCCTAATGTGATCGCATCATATCCTACCGAAGCCATCGCCTGATAAATCGGCTGGATCGCAGATTCATCGGAATCATAGATATAATCCGTCGTGTAATCATACATCACATCTCCCAGATCAAAGGTCAGCGTATTCTCGGCACCGACTTCCTTCTTTGCCTCGTTCATCAATGTGACTGCCTTTGAAAGACCGCCCTTGCTGAATACAGCACCGGTAGAATAATCTACATCGGTCAGCTGTCCATGCAGGTCTGTCGTAAAGACCATACGAAGATCTGCTGTATTATCTTCCTTCTTCTCTGCGCCGGCATGCGCCACGAATGAACCCGGCAGCTGCGTGACTGCCATCGTCAGTGCCATCGTAACACATACCAGTCTTTTCACGATTTTCTTACTAAACACCTTGTTACTTCCTTTCCATTTTTATTTTGCTCCCAAATCCGTTCTCCCATACCACGCACCATCGGATCTGCCATATCCCTGTCCGGTCTGCCACCATACACACACGGACACCTTTCTGATTATACTCCTGTATTATGGCAAAAATCAGTCATTTTTCCTTTTATTTTCCTTAACCTTTTCTTAATGTTTCTGTATAGATACAGAATCCATACGGTTTTTATACGCTTTCCTAATCCTGTATCGCCTGCATCATTGCCGGTATGATCTGCTTCTTACGCGATACGGTATTCTTCAAGATAATCTGCTGTGTGTCCGCCGGCAGATGAAAGGCTTTGCGCGCCAGTTCCCCAGCACCTGCTCCCGCGTACAGCAGTTCTGTCGTCTCCTGCAGGATATTGGTCAGCATGAAAAACAGCATCGGAATGCCGTGATCCGTCATCGCCTTCTCCATATATGGCAGCATTTTATCTCTTACCGCATCCAGTTCTTCCTGCGTCATCGATGTGATCTGTCCAACGCCAAAGGACACATCGCCGATCACGAACTTCTTGAAATCCTGATAAAAGATTTCTTCCGGTGCCTTTGCCGACAAATTGCTTCCTGCGGCAAACATCTCTCTGGCAAATGCCTCCACATCAATGCCGGCTATATCTGCCAGTGCCTCTGCCGCCATGCGGTCTGTCTGCGTGCAGGTAGGTGACCGGTACACCAGGGTATCTGACAAAATCGCTGCACAGAGCAGGCCTGCCACTTCTTTTCCTACCGGCAGCCCCGCCTCCTTATACAGCTGATAAATGATCGTTGCCGTACATCCCAGCGGCTGGTTGCGGAAATACACCGGATTCATCGTCTCCAGGCTGCCCAGACGATGATGATCGATAATCTCCAGGATCTCCGCTTCCTGCAGACCATCCACTGCCTGTGTCATTTCATTATGATCGACCAGGATCAGCTGCTTCTTACGCGCACCCAGCAGGCTTCTGCGTGAGATCATTCCATAATATAATCCGTTCACATCCAGGATTGGGAAGTCACGGTACCTCTTCTTTGCCATCGTTTCCCGGATGTCATCTATAAAATCATTCCGCTGGAACGTGATCAGATCCTGGCTCTTCATGAAATAGCTGATCGGCATACTCTGATTGACCAGCCGTGTCGCCGTATAAGTATCATATGGCGTTTTGATAATAAAACAGCCTTTGCTTTCTGCCAGTTTCTTGATCGTAAATGATACCATTGCTCCATCGCAGACAACAATACACTTTGCATCCATCTCAATCGCACAAAGCTGTGATTCATAACGATTTCCCAGGATCACAATATCATCCTTCTCAATATAGCTTTCCATCAGATCCGGGTTCGCTGCTGCGATCAGACACTTCCCGGAGCAGATCACCTCTCCGGCATCTCCTGTAACCATTTCTCCGTCCAATGTATCGATCAGATTGCGAAACGGTGTATGTGCACTCGCAATGATCCGGTTATCGTATACGTCCATGTAGGATTTTGCGATATCCTCAATCGTGATCAGACCATCCAGCTCTCCATTTTCCTTAACGACCGGTAAGGTAGCCAGCGTGTCTTCCTTCATCAGCTCCCATGCTTTCTTCAGGGAAATATTCCGGCTGACTCCCGGAACACGCACGACGTCAATATCCGATACCTGCGTCCGGACATCACTCAGATAATCCGGTTCTGCTACACCAAAACGCTGCAGAACAAAACGTGTCTCTGAATTTAACTGACCGGCACGCTTTGCCACATAATTTTTGCCGGTAACCTTTCGTTTCAGCTCCGCATAAGCGAGAGCAGAGCAGACCGAATCTGTATCCGGATTGATATGTCCTATTACATGAATCTCTTCTCGTTCCATTCTATTCCTCATTTCTGATCTTATTTCTTATCTGTCATCCTCCGGTGACCGCCACATCACAGGATCTCCTGCAGGTCATACTGTGTTGTATCGATGACGTATTCAAATCTTCGTGCCAATGCCGGTGCCACCTTGAACAGTTCATCCAATGTGTCTCCGTCGTCTGCCAGAACAACCATAAAATCTCCCTTAAAGGCATCCATCACCGCAAAGATCTTTGTGATTGTCGGGAACTGCAGATTTGCTGCCCCATCGATCAGAAGACAGTTTCCCTTGATCTGACTGCATACCTTTAACAGCTCCATCTCGTTCAGCTTCTGGGCACTGATGCGGGCAATACGGTTTGTCGATAAGAATTTCTTCTTATTCATGACACGCACGATCTTGCTGGTGATCCCCAGGATCCTTTCTTCCCCTTCTCCGATCAGTACAAAATGCTTTGGTTCTCTTTCTCCGGCGATCAGTGTCAGCATATCGTCAAAGGAGTTATGCAACGCTCTGGTCGTTGGCAAATCCTTGTCCTCCAGCTCCGGCTGTTCGCCAAATTCCGGACTGTCCTCCGGCATCACCTGTTTTAATTCCGGCATATCCGGTTCCGGCATAATCTGATCCAGCTCTATCATCGTTACTTCGTCCTCTCCATCCAGATAATCATTCTTCGGAACCCAGACGGTAGCCTGTGGCGGGATCTCCTCCTCAATATGCTGGATTTCCTCCATACCATCCGGTCCGGCACTTTCTTCTACATCTATAGTCTCCTCTGATTCTTCGTCTGTCTCTATATCCAATGGGATATATGTCTTTCCTGCCTTTTTATTGATTGCCTGTGACATCCGGTCTACCACATTGACCGCTACATTCGGTACCTCATTGACTACTGTCACAGCCTTTTCCTTTAACTGACCACGCTTTTCCATCTCAAAGATCGCCGAGATCTCTTTTGCCAGATCCTGCGTAATACCTGTCTCCAGAATGCCTGCCTTCTGCTTTGGCTGCTGAAAATCCGGCATATCGTCTGCTGTCTCCGTCGCTGCTTCATGCACCGGTTTTTCTGCCTTTGCCACACTCTCCTTCTTTTCTTCTTTGGACTTCACGGCTTCTGCCAGCACCTCAGGCACTGCCTTTTCCTGTACTTTTACAGGGGCTGCCACTTCCTGCTTATTTCCACGCTTCCAGAAACCGGTCAGCTTTTGCAGTCCTTCTTTTGCCATCTGTGCCAGTTCTCCCGGCTCCAGGGTCATATCGTCGTCCTCTGCTTCTTCCTCTTCGTAATCGTCGACAAATTCTTCTTCCTGTTCCCGGAGTGCTGCCTGTTTCTCTTTTTCCTCCCGGCGCAGCTGCTTCAGGCGTTCCTTTTCCCGCTTCATCATTTCCGGTCCCAGATCCGGCAGAGAACCGGTATCATCCGGATTTGGTTCTTCTTTTTCCTTCACGGTATAATCCTTGTCCGTATAATAGAGGTTCTTTCCCTCATCCAGGTACTCCAGCAGCATCTCGGCACGGTCTACGATCTCTCCCTGGCCAAACCACAGACGGATATCCTGACATTCCTGACGGCACTCCTCTTTTCTGCCGGCACGCTGATATAGTTTTGCCAACTCATATGCCCATTCCTCAATGTATTCTTCTTCTTTCAGAACCTCCAGCGTATCGATCAGCTGACCGATCGGCACGCCTTTTGCCTTGTCGATCCGGTAACGCAGGATCAGATTGTCCCGGCTGCTGTGGCTGACACTGACAAACTCATCATAAAAGGCTTCTGCCTCTTCCAGATCATTGGTACGGATCGCCAGATAGATCAGACGATAGAGGATTCGTTTGGTATGACTCCTTTTGTACAGTCTGAGATAAATCGCCTTTGCTGCCTCGAACTGCTCCGTCTTTACATAGACCTCGGCAAACAGACGCAGATCTGCCTTAGAACGGATCTGATGTACATCCAGCGTACTCAATACGGCAGCTGCCTTTTTGTACTTTCTTTCTTCTACCAGTTTCTGAATCTGTGCTATTTTAATCGTAGTTTCATATCTTCCCATCGTATTCCTCGTTTCCGTATATGTCTCCATA
>CAUCOL010000062.1 GCA_958444395.1 uncultured Lachnospiraceae bacterium | reverse complement strand
GGCTGCCTTAGCACCGTCCCAGTCACCGGTCGTGTCTGCTGCCGCTGACCGTGGCATCCACAGCACTGCCACAGCCAGGCAGACTGCCATCCCCAGAAGTACACCTGCATACTGCTTAACGCACTTTTTTCGTTCCATATGCTCACCATGCCTTTCTATGCATCGACTGCAATACCAGCCAGATGATTAATAAACTGCTGTGCTGTTCTACCCGAAATTCCGCCGTGGCTCAGTTCCCACTGATTTGCCTTCAGTCTCAGCTCATCATCCGATAATGTAATCTCCGGATATCTCTTGGCAAGTTCCAGCACGATATTAAAGTATTCCTGCTGTGAAGGCTTATAATATCCGATCGTCACACCGAAACGTGCTACCAGAGATAATTTCTCCTGCATCGTGTCGGAGCGATGCAGTTCATCCTCGGACATATCCGAACGGTCACTCCACGTCTCACGGATCAGATGACGCCGGTTGGATGTCGCATAGATCAGGATATTCTCCGGCTTTGTCTCCAGTCCGCCCTCAATCACTGCCTTTAAATACTTATATTCGATCTCAAATTCTTCAAAAGAAAGATCATCCATATAAATAATAAAGCGATAATTTCTGTTTTTGATCTCTGATATAATAGAAGACAGATCCTTAAACTGATGCTTATATACTTCGATCATACGAAGTCCCTGTGCGTAATACTGGTTCAGGATTGCCTTGATGCTGGTAGATTTACCGGTACCCGCATCACCAAACAGCAGTACGTTATTTGCTTTTCTTCCGGCTACAAAAGCCTCCGTATTCTCAATCAGTTTCTTCTTCTGCTCCTCATAGCCTACCAGATCATCCAATGTCATATCTCCTGTTGTCGTGATCGGACGCAGTAAACCGTATTCTTCATTGTAAGACACACGGAATGCCTTATTCAGTCCGAACTTACCAACACCATACTGCAGATAAAAATCTGTGATGATCTCATATAATTCCTGACCGTCTTTCGCCTTTTCGATCCGGGCACTCAGTGCCTGCACCTTTTCGCTGACACTCTTATTATAGATCTGCTCTTTTTTGACGATCGCCTTGTAATTCAGCACGATAGAGAAGCACTGGATTCCCAGTTCCTTTTCCATTGGCGAAAAGTCATAGTCAAATAACTGCTTGAAGATCTCAAAGTCATTCTTGGCAAATTCATTGACCGTGCCTTCCTTCGGACCCACCTTTTCTGATACCATCGTAAACGGATTCTCATTCATCGCCAGCAGAAATGCAAGATAATTATGCCAGAGATTTTTGTCAAATCCGTAGCGGGTTGAAATATCCAGCAGACGATTGATCTGTGAATAAATATCTGTGATCAGATCCTCTCTGACATACTTTCCGGATGCAAAACGCTCACAGATGTCTGCCAGGTGAAATAGAATGCTGTCCTCTCCAAAATTTCTGTAAATAACCAGTTTTGATGTTAAACGATACAAGTTAATCCTTCCTTTCTCATGACCACTTTCTGTATTACTTCAGAATGTCTCCGTGCACCGGTACAGTGTCTGTATCACCACGGAACATTCACTGTACCGGATACTTTTTATTACATCTTCTCCGGTGCATCCAATCCCAGCAGTCCAATGGCTGTCTCCAGGATCTGACCTGTAAAACGGCTCAGACTGATCCAGGAATCTCTCACTGCCGTATCTTCCTGTGCCAGAATCTTATTCTCATGATAGAACTTATTATACGCATCCGATAATTCATACACAAACTGACAGATCTTATGCGGTGCCTGTTCTGCATAAGCAGACTCCACTGTATCTTTCCACTTAGACAGGGCAAGCATGACGTCTGTCTCTGTCTTATTATTGTCGGAAGCCAGGATCTTTGTATCCTCTGCCGGTGTGATACCCTGTGCAGCCACTTTCGCAAGCAGTGATTTGATACGTACAATCGTATACAGGATATATGGACCTGTATTACCCTCAAAGGAAGTGAAGCGGTCTACATCGAATACATAATCCTTCGATGCCTGGTTACTCAGATCTCCGTATTTGATCGCAGCGAGACTGATCTTGGCAGCTGCCTCTTCCATTGTATCCTGATCCATATCACGATCTGCCATCTTCTCTTTTACCTGATCATTTACATCCTGTAACAGCTGTTCGAGACGAAGCACTCCGCCATCACGTGTTTTAAACGGCTTGCCATCCTTGCCATTCATCGTACCAAAACCGACGAAGACCAGATCTACATCAGAACCAATGATCTTTGTTTTTCTGGCGCAGCGGAATACCTGCTCAAAATACAGAGACTGTCTCTTATCCACCACATAAATGATCTTCGTTGGATCAAAGAGTTTTCTACGTTCTACAATTGTAGCAAGATCCGTTGTATTATACAGCGTCGCACCGTTGGATTTCAAGATCATACATGGCGGGATCTCCTTAGTATCTGTCTCTTCCTTGACATCTACCACCAGAGCGCCATCATCAATATGTGCATAACCGCCATCTTTCATTGCCTGTACCATATCCGGGATATACGGCTGTGCATCGGATTCCTTTTTCCATAGATCAAATTCTACATTTAACTTCGTATAAATCTTACGCAGATCTGCCACAGATACATTGATAATATGCTGCCACAATGCCAGATAACCACGTTTACCGGCCTGCAGATCTGCTGTTGCCGTCTGTGCCTCTTCTTTATATTCCGGATGCTCTTTGGAATAACCGCTGGCATATGGATAGATTTCTTCCAGATCTGCCATAGTAAATGGTGCTTCCTTTGGATATTCGCCCGTATACGTATCATCAAAATATACCAGTTCCGGCTGACGATGCTTTAATTCTGTGATGATCAGACCGATCTGCAGACCCCAGTCACCCAGATGTACATCACCGATCACTTCATGTCCCATATAACGCGCCGTTCTCTTAATGCTTTCACCGATGACAGCAGAACGAAGATGTCCAACATGCAATGGCTTTGCTACATTGGCTCCACCATAGTCGATCACGATCGTTTCTTTCTTTCCGTCTGTATCACAGCCAAATTTATCCGCCTGCTTCATCTGATTGATATATTCCGTCAGAAAAGCATCACTGACAACCATATTGATAAAGCCCGGCATCTGTGCTGTAATCTCTTTAAAGGTTCCACTTGTCTCCAGCAGGGCAACAACTTCATTGGCAATCTGAATCGGTGCCTTATGATACTGCTTGGCTGCTGCCAGTGCACCATTACACTGATACTGGCAAAGATCCGGTCGGTTCGATACCGTTACCTTTGCATATTTCTCTTCATAACCTGCCTGAACAAATGCCTGGCAGATCTCATCCTGTAATAATTCAATTATTGTCTTCATTCTAATCCTCATTTCTAAGCAGCTTGTTACAAAAGGCGAAGAAAAACTGATGTGGGCATTTTTCTTCTGCCGTCAAAGCTATCTGCTTTTGCTCAGAAGCAAATAGCCGTGTAAAAACACTATATCAGACTGGTTTCAACCTGTCTGTTCACTGATTCTCCCGTAATATCCGGTCCAAAACAGAGAAATACTGTTCAAAGGTCTTCTTGCAGCAGGATGGATTCAGAATCTGAATCCCTTCTGCCCGGATGCCGGTCACAGCAAATGCCATCGCCACTCTATGATCATCGTATGTCTCGATCCGGGCAGGCTGTGGCTGTCCCGGTTCGATCCGGATGGAATCCTGCTGCTCACTGCACCGGATCCCCATCCGTTTCATATTCTCTGCGATCGCCCGGATCCGGTCACACTCCTGTCCCCGGATATGTCCGATATTGCGGATCGTCACCGGGCTATTCGCATAAGGTGCAATTGCTGCCAGGGTCAATGCCTGATCCGAAAAATCCCCCAGATCTGCATCAATCCCTTTCAGCTGCCCCGGCTTCACTCCGGTCAACAGGCATTCTCCCCGGTCCCAGGTAAGCCGGCATCCCATCTGCTCCAGTAATGCCAGAAAGCGCATATCTCCCTGCAGGGAATCCTTCTTCATATGATCTACCTGCGCCGTTCCTCCGGTGATCGCCGCCATCGCATAAAAATAACAGGCTGCTGATACATCCGGCTCCACACAATACGTTCCCGCCTCATATGCCTGGCCGCAAACTCTGTAGACATCCTCCTGCAGCATCTGTACGCCCGAATGACCAAACTGGCACATCATCTGCTTCGTCATCTCGACATAGGATCTTGCACTTCTGCTTCCCGTCAGCCGGATTGTCAGCTGATGCAGCTGCAACGGAGCCGTCATCAAAAGAGCGCTTAGAAACTGACTGCTTCGGTCTATGTTTAACGAAACTGTCTGCACCTTTTCAAAAGACCGCCCCTCACCCTGCCCCCGGGCAATGCCACAGATCTCTATTGGAAATGTATCTTCCTGTGCCAGAAAGCGGATCTTGACGCCCAGTGCACAAAGTGCGTCAAAAAGCTCTTTCATCGGACGCTTCTTCATCTGTTCGGAAGCCTCCAGCCGGTAACATCCATCCGACATTGCCGTAAATGCCGTCAGAAAGCGAGCCGCTGTTCCTGCGCTTCCTACATAGATTTCTGCTTCTTTACGTGGGATCTTCCCACCCATGCCTTTGATCCGTACCTGGCAATTTGTTTCATCTATATCTACCGCAAATCCAAGCTCCTGCAGTGCCTTTAAAAACACGCGCGAGTCATCACTGAACAATACACCCTCCAGCACTGTCTCTCCCTGTGCCATCGCTGCCATCAGCAATGCACGGTTCGTAATGCTCTTGGAGCCGGGTACCGTCACCTCTATCCGTGGTGCATGACCGATCTGCCGTACTTTATATGGTTCCATTCTGCTAACCCTGCCTTTCTTTCTATCGAAATTGATACCGGGTTTTTATACTCTGCAGCATCCAATGCCCCAGTAGCGTATGTATAGAATAATATCTGCGTCTTGATTTGTCAACGAACGTTATATTGCGAAAAGGCATAATCGAGCAGCTTTTTAATATCCCGGTACATTCTTTCAGAATCAGCTTTTCCGTAAAATGCACAGATCACTTCATGACCCGACGTATCAACTGCTGTTGCAACCAGCGCATGGCCGGCAGCACGCGTTGTTCCCGTTTTACTTCCTATGATCCGGTAGTCTGCATGCTTCACCAGCTTTTTATAGGTAGAATAAAATGCATTTGTATTTTGTATCACAAAAGATTTCCTGACACCCACAGGACGTACCCTGTATTTTTTCTTCGCGACAATCGCACGGATTGTTTTATTTTCCATAGCGGCTTTTGATAATTTACCAAAATCGGACGCTGTTATATAAGTGTGATTATATCCGCTTCCTTTATCCAAACCGATCGGATTATCAAAGCTGGTATGCTTCATCCCCAGCTGCGCAGCTTTCTCATTCATCCATGCAACAAACTGTTTCTGTGAACCGGCAACCCCCTCTGCCAGTGTCGTTGCAGAAGCCGCATCCGATACGATCAGAAGCATATGCAGATACTGCAGCACCGTATATGTCCGATTTACTTTCAGGTTCAGAGAAGAGGCATCTGCCGGAATCTTCTTCTTCAGCTGCTTTGTATAGGTAAAGGTCTGATTTGTCTTCGCATGTTCCAACACCACCAGTGCGGTCATCAGCTTCACGGTACTGGCCGGGTAGATCTTGTCTCCCGCATGACTGCTCAAAATCTTCTTACCGGACTGTGCATCCAGTACATAATAGGCATGAGCCACTGTCTTTGGGCGTCCCGCTGCCTGCGCAGACTGTGCCGGCATCCCTGATAATACCATCGCCAGCAGCAGTGCAAAACTGATCCATCGTCTCAAATAACTTTTGTTTCCTCTCATCGTCTGTTTTTTCCTCCATTTATCTGTCATTTATTCAAATCCTGATCTATCCTGATTTGACAGCACATCTATAAGTATATCTCATTCCCTTTTTCTGTCAAACAGCCTTTTTCAATTGCTTCCTGCCATTTCCTCCGGCATTGAAGACTTCCACGTTCCATTTTTTGATGCCCGGTACCTTCTCTTTGACACCCCCTCCTGCCGGGTGTACAATGTGTTAAATATAGGAAATGATTTTATCTTAGGAAAGAGGATTTTTATGGATACCAACATTCGCACACAGTCTTCCCTGACAACAGAGCAGAAGGAAATGATCTTTGAAAACATGAGTGACGGGATCATCACCGTCAATGCGGAAGGAATCGTCACTTACATGAACTCTGCTTTTGCCAGGATCTTTCACATTTCGGTGGAAGATGTGCTTGGAAAAGCGTTTCAGGATGTATTTCTGAAGAATAAAAAAAATAAAGCCTTTAACCGACTCCTAAAAACAAGTATCGAAAAGGGAACGACATCCGACAAAACAAATGTGCGTTACCGGATCGGAGATGATATGCACTATCTGACACTGGATATCAGTCTGATCCAATCGGATCCGGTACATTCCTCTTCTACCCTGCCTTCTGCCAGACATCCCTTTCAGGGCATGTTGCTTCTGGTGGAAGATATCACCGACCGCCGCCGTTTAAAGCAGCATGAACATGACTGCGCCTATATTTTTGCCGGTCTGATCATCTGCATCAGTCTTTATCTGTTTGCCTGGCGTTTTATTCATTTTACATTACACATCTACCTGAAAAACTCTTATTATACCTGGATGATCGAAGGGATTACCTTCCTGCTGTTTCTGGAGATCATTTTCTGCACCAGTTTTTCGATGCGCGAGATCGGAATCATCCCGAATCTGTCACATTGGAAGCAAAATCTCAAGGAAAGTGTTCTGACCGGTGCCATCGTCTGCATCGCGATCCTTCTCGCCAAATTGATCCTGATGCTTTGCGGTATCAAGATAAAAGCCTATTTTATCGGTGGTTCCTGGCACGGTGCCTACACCTATCTCTTTACGGCATTTATTCAGGAGTTTCTGGCGCGTGGTGTGATCCAGACATCGGTCAAATCACTGATGAAGGTCAAATATCAAAAGCAGTTCAGTATTCTGCTTACATCGCTGCTTTTTTCGCTGATGCATATGCCCTTTGGATTTTATTTTATGTTTGGAGCCTTCATCCTGAGTCTCGCACTGGGTACGATCTATGAACGCCAGAAAGACATCTGGGGATGTGCCCTGCTACACTGGGGATGCGGTTATCTTGCCATGAGTCTGTTTTTCTGACGTGTCTTTTTATTGCTTTACAGCATATGGGCTTGCGTACATTTCCTGCAATTCTTTCTTTGTATTATATTGCTCTCCGATGCAAAATTCCTTCGACCAGGTCATATAAAACGCCCACGGTGTATGACTCTGCTCCAGCGCATGTACATCCGGCATATATCCAACTTCCGTCAGTGCTGCCACTTTCTGATTTGTTGTATTTGCACGCAGCTGTCCATACTGCACTCTGTAATCGGTTGCCTCCTTCCGGGGCAGATAAATATCCCATCCGATCACATCGACATACGCATCTCCGGGATACCCTTCTCTGGTCGGTGTACTCCATACCCACAGCAGATGATTTAACTTCTTTTCGTCAACCATGTAGTGATACATCTTACGATATAACTTGGCCGTTACTTCACCGCCTTTGGACCCCCACCAGAACCATGTTCCCTCTGCTTCATGGAATGGACGCCAGAGGACTGCTATCTTTTCCCGCTGAAATTTGCGTAATTCTTCTACGATCACATCCAGGTCTTTGTAAAAGGCTTCTTCTGCCGCACTACCCTCTTCCAATACAGATTCCGGATCAAAGTTCGTATGCTCTGTATAAAATGACTTATCACTGCCTCCCAACGGAGAAAACCAATGAAATGCGATCACCGGTATACATCCGGTTTCTTTCACCAGACGAAGGGCTGTCTCGATCGTCCCCCGGTTCTCATCTACTTCTTTTAAGCATTCCGATGAAGAATGCTCTCTGTCAATATTTCTTGAATAGGACAGCATCTCAAACCCCACCAGCTTTGGATAACTTCCTGTCACCTGATAAATATATTCCCGTTCTTCCATTGGATTGGTCTGCGTATGCTGTCCCGTAATGATCTGATGCCCCGCTGTATCCACAAGATATTCTAACAATCGGACTGCCTCCGGGGCTGCCTGGCTGTTCACCGGCACTTTATCCCATGTCATAGCTTTGCTCCTTTCTTCTCCGGCTTCGTTTACAAGGAAGCCTTACAACATCTGCCTCTCTGCACCTCTTTTTTGACACCTGACTCTTTATATGGATATACAGAGAAAAGCGAAGAATAAATACTCTCCGCTTTTCATTGTATATATCACCTGTCACCGTTTGCTGTTATTTTACAAACTCTTTTACTTTCTTATAGATGCTTTCGCTGTCCAGACCATATTTCTTAATCAGCTCAACTGCCGGACCGGACTCACCGAAGGTATCATTGACACCAATCTTAAGAACCTGTGTCGGTGCCTCGGCTGACAGACAGTCACATACTGCACTGCCCAGACCACCGATCACGGAGTGCTCTTCAATCGTAACCACTTTGCCTGTTTCCTTTGCAGCTGCTACGATCAGATCCTCATCTAACGGTTTGATCGTATGGAT
>CAUCOL010000061.1 GCA_958444395.1 uncultured Lachnospiraceae bacterium | reverse complement strand
AGAGCAGAGAACCAAAATCTGGTCTCTGCTCTTAGTATAACTATCAATAAAATCTATTGTGCAATCAATTGCCATTTCTGGCAGTTATGTCCGTTATAAACCCATTGCTGTACATTGCCATTATTGCTGCGGTTTGCATTAGCAATCTCAACAACACTCTTGCAGCCGGAAGACTTTGTATAAATGCTGTAGCTTCCGTCGGAATTTTTTACAAGCTTGTAAAGCTGGGCACTGCAGTTGGTATTTTTGTAAATTCCGATGTTTGTCCCATTTGCACTGCTGTTGCATGAAACATCCAAAAGAAATGTCCTGCCGTCTCCCAGACAGGAGTAAATATAGTAATATCCTTTTCCGTCAGGAACAAATTTCCAGGTATTATTTGCTTTTGCTTTGGAAGCAGAGTACTGGATGACATTTGTACCATTTACCGCTTTCGCACCGCAGACATCCATATACAGACCGCTGTTTATGTTTTTCAGCATATATGTTTTGCCGGTATCAATGCTGCTTGTGGAATCAGAGGCGTTGCCTGAAGACGGATACACGGCAGTGATGGCATTGATGATCTTTGGCTGTGTAACCGCACCGGTACTGCGGTTAAATAAACCGAAACCATATGTACCGGTTACACCGTTATCCCACCAGATTGGAATACAACCGTATTTCTTTGCGTAAGTGCAGACTTTGGAAGCAAATTCTGCACGGCATGCCGTGTTGTTTGAATCAAAAGCAGATTTATCAATGGCACCGTATTCTCCGATAACGACCGGATATCCCTGGCTGCAGAATTTGTTATACAGACTGTTAAACTGGGATTTCAGATATGATTCATCTCCCCAGGAATCGACTTTTGAGCTGTTGTTTGCCTTGTTTCCCCATTGGGTTGCCGTGGTGCTTTCTTCTCCGCAGAAGCCCCAAGGATCATAATAATGAACAGAAATCATGATGCGCTTTCCGCCGGAAGTGCAGTTATTGTCAGCAGGAACCCGGAAACCATAATCGCCTACGGTGTAATTGATGTTAGTGTTCCAGCCCGGGAGCATTAACCAGCGTTTTGCATTGTTTCCGCCGGAAGTACGTACGGTGTCTACAAAGACCTGATTGAGCTGGTTGATATTTTCATAATATGTTCTGTTTGGAGTTCCGTAAGTACCATCAAATTCTTCATTCATGGATTCGAAGATCAGGTGCTGGTCATATGAGCGGAAACGTGTGGCAATCTGTTTCCAGCAGGCTTTGTATTTGGCACGTATCGCAGTCTGGTTGGAACCGTCACAGAAAAGCCAGCCGCCATCGACAGAGTGATAGCCGTCTCCGTGTATGTTAATAATGACATACAGGTCATTGGCAATACACATATCAACTACCTGCTGTACTCTTTTTAACCAGGAAGAATCAATGGTATAATTTGAGTTACTGCTGATCTTGCCCAAATAGGAGACTGGAATACGGATGGAATGAAAACCGGCATTTTTTACTGCCTTGATCAGATTGGCGTTGATCGTAGGATTACCCCAGCTTGTTTCATTTGGTGTTCCGTTCAGGGATGATTCCAGCTGATTTCCCAGGTTCCAGCCAGCTCCCATTGCAGCTGTGATCTGGCTCTGGTTCAGATCAACAAAGCTCGCTGCCTTTGCGGTTTTTGGAGCAGAAAAACCATTGAGTGTGGATAGTGTTACAGCTGCTGCCATTACGACAGCGAAGATTTTTTTAAATCTCATAAACCCTCCTTTGAAAAAGCTCTGCCTTTTCGAAATATTTTTTGTTTTGCTCACCCTGAAATATATGTTAGCATAATTTGTGCAAAATGACTATATATAAAATAATTCATAAAATAAAATCAGCAAAAATGACAAAAATATTGCGGCTTAAATGATTTACTATAACGTTTAAGTTGGATGAATTGCACAAATTTGGAAACGTAGTATGTACAACTTTGCAGTTGGGCAGAACCGGATCCGGCACTATGGTTTGCATTTGAAGGAAAAAGGTTTTGATCAGACAGGACGAAGTAGGGAATGATGTTCAAAATTGACCTGTTATAATGAGAGAAAATAGGTGTTCAGCAACCCGATGGAGTGGAAGAAATTATAATGGTTCAGTTGCGGTTATCTGAAAAGTATGACCGGGATTTTTATGTTGTTGTATCTCGTCTCACTAAAATTGGCGTGATCATTTTGTGAATGATTTCGGTCTGAGGAACCGGCCGGCGTTTTTTCATTTCATTCATCTGGGAAACCAACAGTTTCATGGCTTCATGTGCAATTTTGTCAATCTGCTGTCCTACAGTGCTGATCGGGATAATTGCCTCAGAGGCAATTGGGGAATCATCATACCCAATGATCCGGTAGTCATCCGGAAAAGTGCCGTAATCTCTCATCAGCAGATTTAGAAAAATATTGGCATGGGTGTCATTGGCGAGAAAGATTCCTTTCCGTTTATCCGGATATTTTTCTTTGATCAGGTTGTAGACCTCACCAATGCGCTGCTGTGTTTCCGGGTAGTTGCTGCCGAGATCTGTGAGGATTATCTTGTGTCTGATATTGAACTGCTGACAGGTGTCACGAAAGCCCTGGATACGACCGTAGGAAGGGACGGACGGAGAAACATCGGAATTTATGTGGATCAGGATATCACAGCTGTTTTTTACAAGGAGACTGGAAGCCTGTACGGCTCCCATATAGTTGTCGGTATTGATGCTGTTTACGTATTTATCCTCCCGTTCAATGGTGACGACAGGAATGTGATAAGAAGCTAATTCCTGCGACGGGATCGTGTGGCTTAATACAATGAGTCCCTCAATCTTGTAGGCGAGGAGTTCCTGAAGATATTTTCGTTCTGTTTCTTCAGAGCCGTTGCAGGTAAACACCAGAAATTTATATCCAAAAGTTTCATAAGTAGATAAGATCTGGTTTAACATTTCTGAGTAATAATGAAGGAATAAATTGGGCAACAGAATACCGACAAATTCGCTTTTGCCATTTGCCAGCACCTTTGCGAGCTTGTTTTCATGATAATCCAGATCGACCAGTGCCTGTGCGATGATCTCCTGGTTTTTTAATGTAAGGGAATCAGGATTATTGAAATATCTGGAGATGGTTGTTTTGGAAAAGTGAGTATATTTTGCAATGTCGTCAAAGGTGACTTTTTTCTTTTTGTTATCCATATTTTATGCCTTTCTGTGCTGTGAGTGTATCTTTCGTGCTATAAATCTGTCCTTAGTATAGCAGAACTAGAGGGTGAATTCAATGAAAAACAACCGGTAAAGTAACCGGTTACAAAAAAGGTTGACAAACGGTATGAATCATAGTATCATTAAATCACAAAGTAACCGGTTACTTTACCGGTTATATAAACGGAAACACAAATAGAAGCACGACGAAAGAAAGGAGAACAGAATGAGAAAACGTGTGATTACGGCTCTGACCATGGGCGTACTTGCACTCAGCCTGACCGGATGTCAGAAAAGTACGCCGAAGCCCGGAAGTATCGCCGGATATGATAAAGGAGAGCAGTATCTGTCCATATGGGTACATTCCATTGAGGATACCGATGAAGGCCGATGCTATCGGGAAGCAGTTGATACATTTAACAAGAAGTATGATGGAACATATTTTGCGGATATTGAGTTTATTCCGCGAAATGACAGTGGCGGAGGATACTCTGATAAGATTAATGCATCCGTCATGTCGGGAGATCTTCCGGATGTGCTGACGGTAGATGGACCGAATATCGCAGCATATGCATCCAATGGGATCATTCAGCCCCTGGCAAAGCTGACGGAAAAAGAAAAATCCGTTTATCTACAGTCTATTATTGATCAGGGAACCTACAAGGACAAGTTATACGCTCTGGGAGCAATGGAGTCCAGTGTTGGTCTGTACTATAATAAGGACATATTGAAAGAGGCAGGAATCCGCATACCGGATGCAGATCATCCGTGGAGTCAGTCCCAGTTTCTGGATATTCTTGCAAAGCTGAAACCGGTTATGGACAAAAAGAAGGGATATGCCCTTGATATGACATTCCCGGTGGGTGAGGCAACCATTTATTATTATGCACCGTTTTTCTGGTCGAATGGCGGGAACATGGTGGATGAGACAGGACTTACTGTAGACGGTGTCTTTAACTCGAAGGAAAATGTAAAAACAGTATCTTATTTTCAGTCGCTGCTGAAGAATAAGTATATGTCAAAGGTACCGATCGATCATCTGTTTGAAAGCGGCAGGGCAGCATTTAAGATTGATGGTGCATGGGAGGTTAATACACTTTATACAAGCTATCCGGAGGTGTCTTTCGGTGTGGCTCCATATGTAGTCGGAGATTCCTGGAATGGAGAGAGATACGCTCCAACTGGTTCCTGGGCTTTTGCAGCTTCCTCGAAGACAAAGAATATCAAAGGGGCGACCGAATTAGTGAAATGGATGAGTGGTGTGGACAGCGGGAAGAATTTATGGGAAAAGTCAAAATCATTTCCATCCACATATGAAGCTTATGAAACAATCGACGTATTTCAAAAAGACGAAAACTATAAAGCACTTTACTATCAATTAAGCAACTATGGTCATCCAAGACCAAAGACTCCTGCATATCCACAGGTAAGTACATCATTTCAGCAGGTACTGGAGAATTGTGTTCTGAGTGGCTTTGATCCACAGGAACAGCTGGATAAATCTGTAGAAAGGATTAACGCAAAGCTGAAGCGTTATACGTTAGAATGATGAAAAAAAGAAGAGAATCAATTATGGGAATGGCCTTTTTTGGTCCGGCACTTATCTTACTGACATTGTTTTTGTTCTTGCCAATGATATTGACACTGGTATTTAGCTTTACAGATTTTTTTGCATTAAATCCAAGTCTGACGCATTTTACGTGGTTGGACAATTATTTTCAGGTATTCAAGGACGATGATTTCCGACAGGCGTTTGCCAATACCGTGAAATTTGTGATCATCATTGTTCCATTACAGGGACTGGGTGCGTTAGGACTTGCACTTCTGATCAATAGGGTGACATATTGTAAGGCGTATTTTAAGGTGGCATTTTTTATTCCGGTTGTTATGTCTCTGGCGGTTGTATCTACACTTTGGGTGCAGATTTACAGCCCGGAGGGAATTTTAAATTCCATTCTTGCACACATTGGAATCAACGCACAGCCGTTTATCAACAGTGCAGATCAGGCTTTGCCATCCATTGCGATTATGAGTGCATGGCAGGGAGTCGGTTATCAGATGTTGATCTTCTTGGGCGGACTGCAACAGATCAATCCGGCACTTTACGAAGCTGCTGAGATGGATCATGCCAGCAGTTGGCAGAAGTTTAAAGATATCACATTACCGGAATTAAAGCCGTTGTGTATTTTTGTGCTGATCACGATCACGATCGGAGCCTTCCGTATGCTGGTACAGCCGATGGTTATGACGGGAGGAGGACCATCTCATTCTACTTACACCATGGTTTATGATATTTATGAAACCGGCACGGTAAACTGGGAGATTGGACTGGCATCCACGATGGCGATTGTATTTGCATTTTTCGTAATGATCCTGACGGTGATCCAGACAATCCTCACCAAAGATAAGGAGGGAAAAAAACATGTTAACAAAAAAGCAAAAACGAATTAATATCATTCTTGTCATTATTATGATCGTCATGTCTTTGTTTTTCCTGTTTCCTGTAATATGGATGCTTGCCAATTCTTTTAAAACGGATGCAGCGATCACAAGAGATATGAATTCGCTGGCGGCGTTTATTCCTCCGGCGTTAAATGGCAGTTTTTTCGACAATTATATTACCATTCTGACTAACACAAGTTTTCTCCGCTATATGGCAAACACATTGCTTTATGCAGCGGTACTGATCGTTCTGGGAATCATTGTAAACGGGCTGGCAGGCTATGCACTGGCCAAGATCAATTTTCCGTTTAAGGAACGCTGGCTTCTGATCATTATGCTTTTGATGATCGTGCCGATGGAGACGATCATTACCATACACTTTTTGTTTATTGCAAAATTAGGACTATTAAATAACATTATCGGATATGTTCTTCCGATGATCGTAAATCCGTTTAATATATTCCTGTTCCGGCAGGTGTTTGTCAGTCTTCCGGATGATGTTTATGAGGCGGCGCAGTTGGATTTCTGCAGTCCGGTGAAGTATTTCTTTACCATGGTGCTGCCAATGTCTAAGAGTGTTGTGGCAACAGTCAGTGTATTTACATTTTTAAATGTGTGGAACGATTATTTGTGGCCATCTCTTGTATTTACCTCAAGTGATCTTCTGACGGCACAGATCGGATTAAATGCGATCACGTCCAATGATAATACAACGATGGGTCAGACGTTAGCTGTCATTACACTGGTAACGATACCGGTTATTATCATTTATGCGTTATTTTCAAAGCAGATTGTGGAAGGTGTTGTTTCCACAGGTTCAAAGGAGGGTTAAGCCATGAGTTTTATTGAATTAAAAAAAGTATGCAAGCAGTATCCTGGTACCGATAAAAAGGCAGTGACAGATTTTGATCTGGAGATCAATGAAAAAGAATTTATTGCATTTGTTGGACCATCCGGCTGTGGGAAATCCACGACACTGCGGATGATCGCAGGATTTGAAGAAATCACTTCCGGAGATTTATATATTGATGGGAAGAGAATGAACGAGGTCGCACCAAGAGATCGTGGCATCTCCATGGTATTTCAGAATTATGCGTTATATCCTCATATGACTGTGGAGAAAAATATCGGCTATGGACTGAAAAATATGAAGGTACCGGCTGACGAGATCAAGAAAAAGGTAGACTGGGCAATTGATATTCTCGGACTGGAGGAATACCGAAACCGTAAACCGAAAAATCTGTCAGGAGGCCAGAGGCAGAGAGTGGCTCTTGGAAGAGCGATCGTAAAGGATCAGAGGGTTTTTTTGATGGATGAGCCACTGTCTAATCTGGATGCAAAGCTTCGTGTCAGCATGAGAAATGAGATCAGCAAGCTTCACCGCAGTCTTGGAAGTACTACAATCTACGTTACGCATGACCAGGTGGAAGCAATGACAATGGCAGACCGCATCGTGATCATGAAAGCGGGTGTTGTACAGCAGGTTGGTAAGCCAATGGAACTGTACGAAAAACCGGTCAATAAATTTGTGGCGGGATTTATCGGCTCACCACAGATGAATTTCTATGATATTTCCATTGAAGATGGGCAGATTGTATTTTCAGATGGCAATCGTCTGACCATGAAGCCGGAAATAGCTGAGAAGTTAAAGAAGCATGGAAAAAGAATGACACTTGGAATTCGTGGAGAAGATATCAAATTTGATCCACAGAATCTGGATATCTATAAAGAAAATAAAATGCAGGCGGTTGTTGATAATACAGAGATCATGGGAAATGAAAATAATCTCTATTTTGAATTTGGAGGAGCGGTCACGATTGCAAGAGTTTCAAAATATGAGCTGTGTAAGGTAGGAGACAAGGTGGAATTTGTATTTGTGCCGCATAGGATGCACTTTTTTGATATCGATACGGAAGAAGCGATCGAACTATAGGTAAGGCATGAAACAATCGGATGTCTGTAGGGTAGAAACGCAGACATCCGGAAAGGGACAGGTATAGATATGGATCAGTTAAAAAAAGCAAATGAATATGTTAAACAGAACCACATTTCCAAAGAAGAGCTTCCGGTGTTCCATGTAACACCGCCATGCGGCTGGATGAACGATCCCAATGGCTTTTCTGTATATCAGGGAAAGACCCATTTGTTTTACCAGTTTCATCCCTACAGTACAGTCTGGGGACCGATGCACTGGGGACATTATGAAACAGAGGATTTCGTGAAATGGACGGAACTTCCGGCAGCATTGGCTCCGGATCAGGCGTATGATGAAGCAGGATGTTTTTCAGGCTCAGGAATAGAGACAGAGAAAGGTCATCTTCTTGTATATACCGGTGTCATGGAAAAAGAGGAGGATGGGCAGAAATATACGTATCAGAATCAATGTATTGCTTTGGGTGATGGCAAGGAATATAATAAATCTGCGCAAAATCCGGTAGTGACCGGTGATATGCTTCCGAAGGGCTTTAGCAGAGAGCATTTCAGAGATCCGAAGATATGGAAAGAAGATGACGGATATTATATGGTCGTTGGAAACAAAACAGACCAGGGAAAGCCGCAGGTTGTATTATTTCATTCGGAGGATGCCGTTGAGTGGAAGTATGTATCTGTATTGGCAGAAGATAAAAACGGAAATCTTGGAACAATGTGGGAATGCCCGGATTTCTTTGAACTGGACGGGGAATATATACTGCTTGCTTCTCCGCAGGATCTGTGTGCCGGTCCGGAGTTTCATAATGGAAATAATGCAGTATATTATACCGGCAGTTACGACAGGGGACGGCATGTATTTGATTATTCGCATGTATACTCTCTGGATGATGGTCTGGACTTTTACGCATCACAGACCATGCTGTCGGCGGATGGCCGGCGTATTTTGATCGGATGGATGCAGACCTGGGATGCCAATATTCGTCCGGCAGATCAGAAATGGGCCTGTATG
>CAUCOL010000060.1 GCA_958444395.1 uncultured Lachnospiraceae bacterium | reverse complement strand
GATGCCGGAGAACGAATATCTCACGGAGGAGGGTTATCCGTATGCGCTGCAGGATATCCGTACCCTGATCGAGGAACGCAGCCGGGAAGGCGCACGGTTTGAGCGGGGAGACATTAACCGTGTCTACACGTCAGCAGAAGCCTATCGGCGCAGTCTGTATGATGTGATCTTTGGTTATATTGACGGACACCGTTTCACGACGATGGAGAAAAGTGCAATCGCCCTGCAGATGAGCAATGGAACGGGGCAGTTTATCCGGGATTATATGTTTCCGAAGAGTGAATCGGATGCGATCGGTGAATTGAGCCAGCAGCTGGGGGCATATCGTGATATTAAAGAGAAGATTGACGATATGAAGCAGCGGATCGATCTGCTGCAGGATATTCAGGACACCTGGAATCAAAAGCTCACAACGGAGGCGGATATCGAGCATCTGCGCCTTCTGCTGCGAGGAATCGAACTGCAGGATCTGACGAATAAACGGGAAGCAGCCTCCGTACAGAAAACACAGAACCTGCAGGAAAAAGAAGCACTGGAACAAAAGAGGGATCAGCTGCAGACACAGAAAGAAGCAGTGGAGCAGGAGATCATCCAGATGAAAGCCGATCTGCAGGCAACCGATCTGGGGGGCAGGCAGAATCAGCTGAAGGAGCTGGACAAGCTGTCCGAGACGCTGGCATACAACAGCAGAGACTGGCGGCAGATCCTGGCAGGACTGAATCAGTGGAAAGAAAATAGAACGATAAACGACTACATTAGTTCGGAAGTGGCAGAACAGATCGACCGTCTGCAGAGCGGCACGCTCATGCCGGAACAGATCGATGCCCTGCGTGGGCTGCTGGAGCATGAGAAGCAGTATCTGGAAGAACAGATCGAGGATAACAGCCAGCAGCTGCGAAAGTGGCGGGAGGAGCAGAAGGAGAAGCGTGAGCTGATCGAAGATATTAAAAATAACCGTAAATCCTATCCGCCGCAGCTGAAAAAGGCAAAGGCGATGCTGCAGGAACGGTTAAACAGCCGGATCCGCAGAAGTCCGCAGATTCAGGTGTATGTATTGGCAGATCTGTTCGATGTGACGCAGAAGGAATGGAAGAATGCGGTGGAAGGGCGTCTGGGCAGGTTGAAGTATGCCCTGATCACGGAACCGGAATTTGCAGCAGAGGCAGCAGCCATCTTTCGGGGAATGAAGCAGTTTGAAAATGTGGATCTGATCCATTCGGCAGCAATCGCACAGAGTGAACCGGAGGCAAAGAAGGGATCGTTGTATGAAACGGTGCGTGCAAAGTATGACTTTGTGGATACCTGTCTGCGTCGTTATCTGGGGCATATTATCTGCTGTCAGGATGTGGAGGAACTCACATTGGTACGGGATGGTGTGACACGTGACTGCTATTCCTACAGTAACTTTATGTTTCGACATCTGAAGGAAAAGGACTATACCGTGCGGGCGTGCATCGGCAGTGTGGTTTCCAGGGAAAAACTGGCAGATTACGAACAGGAACTGATGATACTGAATGAGAAGACAGACCGTCTCGCCAGTGAAAATAATGCATTAAAACAGGCAAGAGAATACGAGAGCCTGCGCCGGGAGACATCCGATATCCTTCGCCTGGCACAGGCAGGAGGAGAACTGGCACAGGTCAATGGACAGAAAGAGGCGCTGCAGGAGCAGATCCGACAGCTGCAACAGGGAGAGTATGCACAGCTACAGACACAGCTGGAGCAGAAGGAACAGGAACTTGCCGGCCTGCAGAGAGAATATCGTGGTGTAGAGAGCCGTTTGAATCAGGTGTTGCAAAACAGTGGCGCGATCCATAGCCGTCTGGAAGATCTGAATGAAACGATGCAGCGGCAGAGCCACGGCTTCGCCTGGTCGCAGGAGCTGCGCGAGGAGATCGAAGAATTGCTTACGCATTATTCCGGGCTGACGATCCGTAACCGGACACTGACGCAGATGGAAGATCAGGAGCAGAAGAAGCAGGAACTGCAGGAAAAGCTGGTATTGGTCAGAAATGCCTTTAACACACAGTATCCATCCTGTGGACTGAATGGATTGGAACAGAACAACGATGCCTACGACAGACTGCTGGCAGATTATCGGGAGAATTATGAACCGCAGTATCAGACAGAGTTTGAGAAGCAGTGTGACTTCGTGTACAAAAGTCTGCGCGATAATGTGATCGCATCGATCCACGGAGACATTAAGGCGGCAAAGCGGCATGAATATGAGATCAACCGCCTGTTGAAACAGACCCATTTTTCGGACAGTATCTATCAGATCGAGATCCAGCCGGCGAATAATGCCAACGGCCAGTTCTATCAGATGCTGATGGCAGAAGAACTGGACAGCAAGAATCTGCAGACGAACGAGCTGGAGGGACAGATCAGTTTTGGAGAAGAAGATTTCTACCGTAAATATGCGGCACAGATCCAGCTTCTGACAGACAAATTCATGCCGGTACGGGATTCGGAGGACGAGACGGTGATCCTGCAGAAGAAGCGGGAGATGGAGCAATATGCGGACTACCGTAATTATCTGTCATTCCGTATGTATGAACGGGTTGAAGAGGAAAATGGAAAGATCCGTAAAAACTATGTCGATGAGATGGCAGGCCGTGACTCCGGCGGAGAGGGACAGAACCCGAAATATGTCGCGTTGCTGGCGGGTTTTGCCATGCTGTATATGCAGCAGAATAACCATGATTCCAAGATTCGCCTGGTGCTTCTGGACGAAGCCTTTTCTAAGATGGATCAGGAGCGAAGTGCGGTATGTCTGCAGTATTCGCGGATGATGCAGCTGCAGCTGATTGTCTGCGTGCCGGATGAACGCCTGCAGTCATTGATCCGGAATGTTGACTGTGTCTATGGCTTCCGCCGCCACAAGAACCAGATCTCCATGATGCACATTGACAAAGGAAATTATCTGGAGCTGTTGGAGGGATAGTGTATCAAAATGCCGCTGATGCGGTATTTTGATATACAGCTATTTTGTGCCGCAGGCATCACAAAATAGCCCTGACCGCACACGCTTCTTTAACCGCAGGGCGTCTGCGGAATGAAGTGATAAGAAGTGATAATATATATGAAATTATTGCGCAATAGAGGCATGCGGAACGGCTTGAACTGATGCAGTGACAAAATGTGCAAGCAACGATAAAAAGTTGTGCATAAAATATAAAAAATATTGGAAAAGAGATAAAAAATAGTGAAAAGAAGAATTTTTACTATATTTTATCTCTATTTTTTGTGGTAAAAACACACAATGAATTGGTTGAAAAATATGAAAATATTGTTTATAATTCAATGTGAGGGTGATGCAAACAACATCTATCTTTTAAAAATGAATCCGGATTTTCGGAAGAATCAGAGATTCATTGTGAAAAAGATACAAATTCAAGAAAAAGAGGAGGATTAGATTTGAGAAAGAAAAATCTAAAAGGACTTTTAGCTGCATGCATGAGTTTCTCTATGGTTGTATCTGGTTTCAGTACAGCCGGACTGAACGTAATGACTGCACAGGCAGCTGAGTCAGATGACGACAAAGTATTTACAGAAGTGCTGGGAGCCGACCAGATCTCATTGCGTGAGAAGCTGCCGGAGACCGCATCAAATGTAGGTGAAGGACGTGAAGTAACGATTGAAGGTACAGGCACAACGATGACCGTTAAGGATAACGGTACAATGCGTAAAGATAAGTCATCCAAGTGGCTTGTTGATAACGAGATGGGTGCCGGTGTAAACCTCGGTAACACGATGGAAGCAGTATACCCTGTCAGCGGCAAGAAGGATGCTTCTCCTACGGACTGTGAGACAGTATGGCGTCAGCCTAAGACGACACAGGAATATATCGATGCAGTACATTCCTATGGTATCAACACACTGCGTATCCCGGTCGCATGGTCTAACGCAGATAACGATGATGGAACCTATACACTGGATGCAGACTATTTAGGACGTGTAGAAGAGATCGTAAACTACGCACTGAATGATGGTATGTATGTTATCATCAATGATCACTGGGATAACCAGTGGTGGGGTCAGTTCGGTGCCTGCAAGAAAGATGCAGATGGCAATAAAGTAGCTGACGATGAGACACGTGCACAGGCTTGGGTACGTTATGAGAAATACTGGACACAGATCGCAGAGCGTTTCCAGGGTTACTCTGACCACCTGATCTTTGAGGGTGCGAACGAAGAGCTTGGTGACCGCTTAAATGACGCTATCTGTCTGAATACAGAGGCAAAGGGTTATGCAAAACCGGATACCATGTCATCAAAGGATGTTGAAACATTAGGTGGTAACCTGAAGCCGGCTGAATTATATGAGATGGCAAATAAGATCAACCAGAAGTTCGTTGATATTGTACGTGGTACAGGCGGAAACAATGCATACAGACATCTGCTGATTCCTGGATATAACACAGATATTGACAAGACGGTAGATGACAGATTTACTATGCCAAAGGATACAGAAGAGAATGGCGTAAGCAAATTATTCGTTTCTGTTCACTACTATACACCGTGGGATTTCTGCGGTGATGGCGGTACAGGTACTTATGCTGTCAGCGATCAGAAATATACACAGAAGGTATTCGCTAAGATGAAAGAGAAGTTCAGCGATAAAGGATATGGTATCATTATCGGTGAATGTGGTATCTGTAATCCATCCGGTGTTGATGCCAGTATAACACAGTGGCTGAATGATACCTTCACAGAGGCACAGAAGATCAGTGCAGTTCCTGTTCTCTGGGAGACGAGCCAGTACTTTGATCGTACAGTTCCAACCATGATCTACAAGGATATCGCTGTATTCTATAATACGATCAACGATGCGCAGGGTGACACAAGCATGGAGAAGATTTCCGGTGGTGTACCATCTGACGATACATCCGATACAACACTTCCGGATTATATCGACAGCACACTTTGGAAAACACCTGGTCTGCATGCATATCTGTTCTATCAGGCAACCGGTACATGGGATTATCGTAACTCATACAAACCGCTCAGAAGCCTGAGTAAGGATGAGGGTACATATCAGTACATCAAAGCAGGCGGCTCTGAGGTAACAAAGGATAAGACAACAGTTACAGATGTACAGATCACAAAAGATGGTACATATACCGTTAAACTTGAGGGTATCGATCTGAGCGCAGCAAATAGCTACAATATGCTGGGTCTTGCTACAGATATTGATTACAATGTATACAAAGATCTTGGTATCAAAGTATCTGATGTAACATTAAAGATTGATGGTGAGTCTGTAACAGATGCACCAATGGAACTGACAACAAAGACAGATAACAAATATTACACATTCATGGCTGTAAACACATATGGAAAAGCTGATGAAAGTTATCCGTTAAACGAGCTGAATGCAGCAGAGAAACTGAAAACAGCTTCTAAGAGTCTGGAGCTGACATTTACGATCAGTGGCTTAGATCCTATCGTGAAAGCGATTGAAGATGGTACATATGTTAATCCTGAGACAAATAAGGCACTGAATGATGTTACACCAGAGATTCAGTATGGTCCATATATTGATAAGACATTATGGCAGAAACAGGGTGCACATGCTTATCTGATGTATCAGTGTGATGGTACTTGGGACTATCGTAATGCATTTACACCTGCCAGCGAGTTAAAGAAGGATCAGCATTCCTTTGAGTATCTGAAAGCCGGTGGTGTAGATGGCACAGATGCCATGAAAGTACAGGATGTATATCTGGATAAGGATGGTACGTATACCGTATCGATTGATGGTATTGACCTTTCTGCATCAAATATGTTCAATATGTTAGGTGTTGCTACCGATATCTCATCTGAGGCATATCCAAATATTAAGATAGTAGCAAAATCTATCAAACTGGACGGCAAAGAAGTATTAGCAGACAAAGAGCTGGTTTCTAAGACAGAAGCCGGAAAATCTACTTACTATACATTTATGGCAGTTGATGCATGGTCTAGCGACGTAGAGCATCCATTGGATAAAGACAATGCAGATGAGAAGTTGACACTGCCATCTAAGAACATTGAGATCCAGTTCGAGATCACAGGTCTTGATAAGGTAGTAGAAGATGTATCCAATGGTACTTATGTAGATCCACAGACAGGAAAGCAGATCAATGGACAGGATGCTCCAGCACCTGCTACACCAAGCCCGGCAGCAACAGTTGCACCTAGCGCACCTAGTGCACCTGCTACAGCTTCCGCAGCAACAGCAGGCGTAGTAACAGCTTCCAGCGTAAAAGTAGGTCCTAAGGTAAATGCAACATTTACATCCGGAAACTACAAATACAAAGTCACAAAGATGGCTACAACCACCAAGAAAGGTACTGTTAAGGTCATTGGTCTTACAAAGAAAGGCGCAAAGGCTAAGAAATTAACAGTAGCTGATACCGCAAAGAAGGGTACAGCGAAGTACACAGTATCTGCTATCGATAAGAAAGCATTTAAGGGTGCAAAAGCAACTGCAATCACATTGAATAAGAAGATCACTTCTATTCCATCTGCCGCATTTGCAAATTGTAAGAAGCTGAATAAGCTGACAGTAAAAGCGAAACTGAAGAAGGTCACAAAGGGCGCATTCAAAGGCTGCAAGAAGAAGATCACAGTCAAGGGCGCATCTGCTAAGGTACGTAAAGCAAATGTGAAGCTTCTGAAGAAGAGCGGATACAAGAAATTTAAATAATATAACGTAACGCGATACAGAGCCTTATTAAGGGCTGGATCGTTCAACGGGATATCATTCAAAGAGGTGTTGCACCGGAAGGTGTGGCACCTCTTTTTTATGTTATAGGAAACTTGTCGTTTCCTATAACAAAAAAACACTCCGTGAGGATGCGCATTTCGCGGAAAAGAAACAAATGCTACGCATTCCGCTCAAGCGCGAAAGAGTCGCAAGCGACTCTTTGTTCGTGCATAGGAAATTGCTCGCAGCACAGAGTGAAGCCAATGAGAATTGCGAAGCAAATTGCCTTTTTGACTTTCGGTGGGGTCAGAACAGCCTGTGTCAACGTGTCAGAAATATTGTTGCGATGCGCCGAAAAAGAATTGAAAACCGTAGAGAATAATTATATACTATAAACAGCAATTGCAATATAAACAGCAATTGCAATATATGATATCTTCCAAGAAAGGAAGAAATGATCTTCCTATCTGAAAGACAGAGAGTTGTAGAAAACTTGAGCAGGTGCCTGAAAGGGATCATGAGATCTTGAGCGGGTATATGAAAAAGGTCGATGAAAAGAAAAAGGAGGAACTCTATGGCAAAAAGGAAATGGAAAAGATTGCTGGCATGGGGAATGAGCCTGTCGATGGCTGCAACAGGGCTTAGCACGGGACAGATTGGCACGGCTGACGTGCAGGCTGCATCAGAGGATGATACAGTCTTTGAAGATGCTTTGACAGAACGGGACATTACGCTCCGGGAGAAATTGCCGGAGAAGGCATCCAATGTTGCGACAGGAACCGTAGTGACGATAAAAGGAACCGGAACGCATCTGTTGGTGAAAGATAACGGTACAATGCGAACAGAGCTTTCATCGAAGTGGCTGGCAGAGAATGAGATGGGCACCGGTATCAACCTGGGAAATACGATGGATGCGGTATATCCTGTCAGTGGCAAAAAAGAGGCAACCCCACAGGAGTGTGAACAGGCATGGGGAATGCCGATTACGACACAGGCATATATTGATAAGATCCATGAGTATGGTATCAATACATTGCGTATTCCGGTATCATGGTCCAATGCAGATAATGACGATGGAACATATACCATCGATGCTGATTACTTAGGCAGGGTGGAAGAAATCGTCAACTATGCATTAAATGATGGCATGTATGTGATCATCAATGATCACTGGGATAATCAGTGGTGGGGGCAGTTTGGAGCCTGCATGAAAGACTCCGACGGTCAGAAAGTGGCGGATGAGGAAACACGTGCACAGGCATGGCACAGGTATGAACGTTACTGGACACAGATCGCGGAGCGTTTCCAGGGGTATTCTGACCACCTGATCTTTGAGGGGGCAAATGAGGAGCTTGGAGATCGTTTGAATGATGCAATCTGTAAAAATGGGGCGGCAAAGGGGTATGCAAAGCCTAGTGATACCACAAAGGATCCGGAACTGGCAGGAGAGGATCCTTTGATGATAACAGGAAATCTTAGTCAGAATGAATTATATAAGATGGTCAATAGGATCAATCAGAAGTTTGTAGACATTGTACGTAGCACAGGAGGAAATAATGCATACAGACATCTGCTGATCCCGGGGTATAATACAGATATAAGCAAAACGACAGACGATCGTTTCCAGATTCCAAAAGACACCGAAGAAAATGGCACAGACAAGCTGTTTGTCTCTGTACATTATTTTTCACCGTGGGAATTTTGTGGAGACGGACTCACAGGTACTTATACAAAAAGCGACCAGAAAGCTACGCAGGAATATTTTGCCAAATTAAAAGAAAAGATCAGCGATCAGGGCTATGGCATCATTATCGGTGAATGTGGTGTTCAAAATCCATCAGGGGTGCAGGCGAGCGTAACACAGTGGATGCATGAC
>CAUCOL010000059.1 GCA_958444395.1 uncultured Lachnospiraceae bacterium | reverse complement strand
ATCCGGATCTGATCATGATGGATGGTGGGCAGGGACAGGTGCACATTGCAGAAGAAGTACTGGAGAGCCTGGGACTGCAGATTCCGGTCTGCGGCATGGTGAAGGATGACCATCACCGCACCAGAGGACTGTTTTTCAGGGATCAGGAGATGGCAGTAGTTGTCGGCAGTGAGGGATTTCACCTGATGACCAGGATTCAGGATGAGGTGCATCGGTTTGCAATCGAATATCATCGTTCTCTGCGAAGTAAAGTACAGGTACATTCTATTTTGGATGATATACCGGGGATCGGGGAGAAGAGAAGAAAAGCCTTGATGAAGCAGTTCCAGTCGATTGAGGCGGTTCGAGATGCTTCGATCGAACAGCTGGCGCAGACAGAGTCTATGGATCGGCGTGCAGCTGGTCAGGTATATCAGTTTTTCCATAGACAGAACGATAAAGACAGAACAGAAAAGGAGTAGAATATGATTGGTAATTACAGCGTATCATTAAAAGAAATGATCGAAGAAATGAATCTTGAAAATTGTACACCAAATGTGGATATCACAAAGATTGAGATCACGCAGACGGATATCAACAGACCGGCATTGCAGCTGGCAGGCTTTTTTGATTATTTTGATTCCAGCCGTATTCAGATCATTGGTCATGTAGAGCATACGTATATGCAGCAGAAAGGGATCGAGCATAGTCTTTCCATGATGGAGAAGATCATGGAGGGCAGTGACAAGCATCCAAAGCCGCCATGTATCGTATACTGTCGTGAGATCTGGATCGAGGATGAACTTCTGGATCTTGCCAATAAATATCAGGTTCCGATCCTCCGCAGCAAGAAGGCCACTTCTTCCTTTATGGCTGAGCTGATCCGCTGGTTGAATGTGGTACTGGCACCCCGTTGCTCCGTGCATGGTGTATTGGTAGATATTTATGGCGAAGGTGTGCTGATCATGGGCGAAAGCGGCATTGGTAAATCAGAAGTAGCACTGGAACTGATCCACCGTGGACACCGTCTGGTATCGGATGATGTGGTAGAGATTAAGAAAGTAAGTGATGCATCCCTGATCGGAAGCTCACCGGATATTACCCGTCATTTTATCGAACTGCGTGGGATTGGTATCATTGATGCCAAGACACTGTTTGGTGTTGAGAGCGTTAAGAATGAGCAGGAGATCGATCTGGTCATCAAACTGGAAGAGTTTAATAAGAATCAGGAATATGACCGCATGGGATTGGAAGAGCAGTATATTGAATTTTTAGGAAATAAAGTAGTATGTCATTCGATTCCAATCCGTCCGGGTCGTAACCTGGCGGTTATCTGCGAATCTGCGGCGGTCAACCACAGACAGAAGAAGATGGGCTACAATGCGGCTCTGGAATTATATAATCGTGTCACTAATAATATTGCAGAGAAAAAGTCAAAGTATTAATGGATGTGAGGAGAGGGGGTTCTCAATGTTATTCGTAAAAGCTGATGAGATGAAACAGGGCATGAGACTGGCGAAACCGATCTATAACCGGGACGGCGTGATGCTGTATGAGAGAAATTCCAAGCTGACCCGGCAGGGTATTGTCAGCATACAGAATTTTGGATTGATCGGCGTATACATTCTGGAACCGGCAGAGCCGGTGCCTCCGATGTCAGCAGAGGATATCGAGTTTGAACGTTTTCAGACGATGGCAGTATTTAAGATTAAGGAACTGTTGGACGCCGTCTGCAAGCAGAAGGAGCCGAAGGGACTGTATCAGTTTTCAAATCAGATCCTGAAACAATATGGCAGTCTGAATCATCGGATCAATTTTATACAGAACTTACGTAGTACAGAGGATTACGTATATAAGCATTCTCTCAATACTGCGATTCTGGCGGCACTGATGTCCCATCGTATGAAGATGGAATTTAAACAGCAGCTGGATGTGGTTGTAGCGGCACTGCTTCACGATACAGGCAGTCTTCTGATCCCGCCGCATATCCGTCGGAAGCGAATGAATGAAATCACACCGGAGGATGAGAAAAAGATCCGTACCTATCATTTTGCGGCATATCAGATGATCGTAAATGATTACGATATGGATTCGGAAGTGAAGCATATCCTGAAGGCGCTGGATGTAAATCTGCATGATCCGGCATCGGTAGATGACTCGATCCGGAAGCTGCAGTCGGATGGATATGAGATTGTCCGTGTGGCATATGTATTTGATACGATGACAGCGATGCAGCTCAATGAGGAACCAAAGTCTGAAGTTGAGGCGATCCGCTATCTGTTAGATCCAAAGAATGGTTTTGATCAGGATGTGGTCAGTGCATTGGAGGAGAGCATCAACATTCTGCAGCCGGGTGTCTGTGTCGAACTGACCAATGGTGACAGGGGACTGGTTGTTGCAGGTAATGATGGAGACATACTGGCACCGATGATCCTTTCCTTTAAGGATAATATCATTTATAATATGGCAGACCGCTATATTGCACAGGAGATTCAGATCAAAGATACGATGCGTACGATGGATAACCGGCATGTCGTAGATACGGATCTTTTGAGTAAATACAGCGGACAGGTGGTACATCTAGGCGAAAAGCGAGAGAAAAAGACCTATTAATACATAGCCAGAGTGGATGGCAGTCTGCTTCGGAGCGAAAGCAGGCAGTTGAGGTAGATTCCTTTATGGATCAGATCGCTCAGAAATGAGGAAGAGCATGTTTATAATAGTCGGACTGGGCAATCCGGAACGAAAATATGATGGAACAAGACATAACATAGGTTTCTCGGCAGTGACTGCGCTGGCAGATGCTGCGGGGATCTCTATGGATATGAGAAAACACAAGGCAGTCTGCGGCAAGGGCTATCTGGAGGGACAGAAGGTGATCCTGGCGATGCCTCAGACCTACATGAATCTGAGCGGAGAAAGTGTCAGAGAGCTGGTAGATTATTATAAGGTAGATCCTGAGACAGAGTTGATCGTGATCTATGATGATATCGATCTGGCACCCGGTAAGCTGCGCATCCGAGCCAAAGGCAGTGCCGGAGGACATAATGGGATGAAGAACATCATCGCACATCTGGGAACGCAGACCTTTGCACGGATTCGTGTCGGTGTCGGAGAGAAGCCGAAAGGCTGGGATCTGGCAGATTACGTTCTGGGACGTTTTGCCAGAGAGGAAGAGCCGGTGATCCGGGAGGCACTTGATCAGGTAGTAGAAAGCTGCAAGGTCATCGTGTCGGAGGACGTCACAGCGGCGATGAACCGTTTTAATAAAAAGTAAAGCAGGCACATACAGATAAAAGGAAAAGGCAGATATTTCCGGGTAACCGGATTTCTCTGTCTTTTTGGGGTATTAAGATTAGGGTGTCAAAAGATTCAGAAAAATTATCACTGCAAATCGTCTGCGGAATGGAGAATATTATGGAAACGTTATTACAGCCGTTAAAAGAATTGACTGCTTTTAATGGAGCCAGAGACTGTATCCGTCACCATCAGATGCCGGTGCATATCTCCGGCTGTATGGACAGTCAGAAATGTCATCTGATCTATGGTTTGTCAGAGGGGGCAAAGTGGACAGTGGTCATTGCCAATAACGAGATCAATGCAAGAGAGATTGCTGCCGATTACCGTCTGTTTGATAAAAGAACGTATTATTATCCGGCGAAGGATCTGATCTTTTACAGTGCCGATGTGCATGGAAGCGCTGTAGAAACAGAGCGTCTGAAGGTGATTAAGGCATTACTTGGGCAGGAGGGTGGAACGATCGTCACCACCATGACTGCCGGGATGGAATACGTGCAGCAGCTGTCCGTTTATGCAAAGGCAAAGAAAACGCTGCGGGAAGGGGACATCGTAGAGATCGAGGAACTTCTTCGTGATCTGACGGATCTTGGCTATGAACGTCAGGGACAGGTCGACGGACCGGGACAGTACAGTGTACGTGGCGGAATCCTGGATATCTTTTCGCCAACAGAGGAGTGTCCATATCGGATCGATTTTTTTGATAATGAGATCGACACGATCCGTTCGTTTGATGTGGAGAGCCAGCGTTCGATCGAGCGGGTGGAAGCATTGGACATCTTCCCGGCAGTCGAGATCGTTCTGACGCAGGAACAGATCCAGAGTGGCTTTCGGCGGATGAAGAAAGAGCAGGAACAGCTTCAGAAAAAGTGGAAGGAAGAGAAGCGTTTTGAAGAATCGAACCGTCTGAGTGACATTATGAAGGAGCTGAAAGAACGGCTGGCATATACGCGTGAGGGAGTCGGGCTGGAAAGCTATCTGCCATATTTTGATACGAATACCGGTTCTTTCTTTGATTTTTTTGATGCGGAATCAACGTATTTTTTCGTGGACGAACCGGGGCATTGTATAGAGTCGATGGGAGTTGTCGAGGAAGAGTTCCGTGAGAGTATGGCGGGACGTTTGGAAAAGGGATATATTCTTCCGGGACAGATGGAGGTGCTGTATACCAAAGATGTGGTTATGGCGATGCTTTCCCATAAGATGACTTTTTTCCTGTCGCTGTTAGATACCGTGCCAAAGGAGATCGAGATCAAAGAGCATTACAATATCCAGGTACAGTCCATCAGCTCGTATAATAAGCATTTTGAACTGCTGATCGAGGATGTAAAGAAATGGCGGGAAAACGGCTGCCGTATTCTTCTACTGTCCGGATCACGAACCAGGGCGCAGCGTCTGGCCAAGGATCTGAATGAATACGATGTGCCGGCATTTTACCGGGAAACATTGGATAAGGAGCTGCAGCCGTCTGAGGTGATGGTCAGCTATGGCAGCCTGAAAAAGGGGTTCGTCTATCAGTCCCTTCATTTCGTAGTGATCACAGAGGGGGATATCTTCGGAGCGCACCAGAAGGCACGCCGCAAAAAGGTCAAAAAATACAGTGGCAGTACGATCCAGAGTTTTAATGAGCTGAATGTTGGCGATTATGTCGTGCATGAGAGCCACGGTCTGGGAATCTATCGTGGAATCGAGAAGATGAAGGTCGATCATGTAACAAAGGACTATATAAAAATAGAATATGGAGATGGAGGCAATCTGTATGTTCCGGTATCGTCTCTGGATGTTTTGCAGAAATACGCAGGACAGGAAGCGAAAGCACCGAAGCTGAACAAGCTGAATTCCGTCGAATGGAAAAAGACGAAAACGCGCGTGCGCAGTGCCGTCAGGGAAATTGCCAAAGAACTGGTCATGCTGTATGCGGCAAGACAGGAACGACAGGGGTACCAGTTTGGCGAGGACACGGTATGGCAGAAAGAATTTGAAGAATTGTTTCCCTATGAAGAGACACAGGACCAGCTGGATGCGATCGAAGCAACAAAACGGGACATGGAAAGCAAGCGTATCATGGACCGCCTGATCTGTGGCGATGTAGGCTATGGTAAGACGGAGATTGCGATCCGTGCAGCCTTTAAGGCGGTCAATGATAATAAACAGGTTGCTTTTCTGGTGCCGACAACGATACTGGCGCAGCAGCATTATAATACGATGAAAGACCGGCTTGGTGATTTTCCGGTGAATGTGGAGATGCTTTCCCGTTTCCGGACACCCGCACAGCAGAAAAAGACACTGGAAAAATTAAAAACCGGTGAAGTGGATATTGTGATCGGAACGCATCGTTTGTTGTCTAAGGATGTAAAGTTTAAAGACCTGGGGCTGCTGATCGTCGATGAGGAGCAGCGTTTTGGCGTAACGCACAAGGAGAAGATCAAGCAGATGAAAGGGGATGTGGATGTATTAACCCTCAGTGCCACACCAATCCCGAGAACACTGCATATGAGTCTGGTGGGGATCCGTGACATGAGTGTACTGGAGGAGCCTCCGACCGATCGTCTGCCGATCCAGACCTTTGTCATGGAGCACAGCGAGGAGGTCATCCGGGAGGCGATCCATCGGGAAATGGCGAGGGGCGGTCAGGTATATTATGTATACAACCGCGTGAAGAACATTGATGAAGTAGCGATGCGGGTTGCCGAACTGGTTCCGGAGGCGAATGTTGCTTATGCGCATGGTCAGATGAGTGAGCGGCAGCTGGAAGACATTATGATGGAATTTATCAAAGGGGAGATCGATGTATTGATCGCAACTACGATCATAGAGACGGGACTGGATATTTCCAATGTCAATACGATCCTGATCGATAATGCTGATCAGCTCGGATTGTCGCAGTTGTACCAGCTGCGCGGACGTGTGGGAAGATCCAACCGTACCTCGTATGCATTTCTGATGTATAAGAGAGACAAAATCCTGCGGGAGGTAGCAGAAAAAAGGCTGGCAGCGATCAAGGAATATACAGAACTCGGCTCAGGTATCAAGGTAGCGATGCGTGATCTGGAGATCCGTGGAGCAGGCAATCTGCTGGGAGCAGCCCAGTCCGGCCATATGGAAGCGGTTGGGTATGATCTGTATTGCAAAATGTTAAATGATGCGGTTCTGAAAATGAAAGGGGAGCAGACGCAGGAAGAGTTTGAGACGTCCATTGATCTGCAGGTGGATGCATTTATTCCTGCATCGTATATCAAGAGTGAGTATCAGAAACTTGATATGTACAAACGGATCGCGGCGATTGAAAATGAGGAGGAACGATCAGATATGGAGGATGAGCTGATCGACCGCTTTGGCGATATTCCACTGGCAGCCCAGAACCTGCTGCATATTGCGGTCTTAAAAGCGGCGGCACACCGGCTGCTTGTGACACAGATCACGCAGAAATCAGACGGAATCCGTTTTTATTTGAAACAAGATGCAAAAATAGCTTTCGGAAATATTCCAAAGATGATAGAATCATATGAGGGAAAGGTACGATATATAGCGAAAGAGGAACCGTATTTCTTATATATCCTGCCGATGGGAAGCAGTGCGGCAGGCGGTACGGTACGCAGAGCAGGCGTGAGACGCCACGGCATGGCGGCAGCTCCGGTGTGCAAAGGACCGACGAAGGCCGAGCAGAGTGAACAGATCTTTCAGACGGTACAGCAGATGCTGCAGTCGCTTGCCGGTCTGGTAGAACAGGAAGCAGAGTAAAAGAGGAAGTTGGAAAGAAGTAAGATAGAAAGGGTTGGTCAGACCAGTGAGAAGAAAAAGGACATTAGGATTATGCATACTTCTGGCAGCAGGTATCTGTCTGTCAGGCTGTGGCAATAAAGCGAAAGAAACAAAACTTGAGACGGGAGACATATCGAATGAATCCGTTGTTATGAAGGTGGGCAGTGAACCGGTGCGTTTCAGCGAAGTAAAGGACTATTGTTATTTCCTGAAATGTCAGTATGAGGGAAGCTTTGGAGAGCAGCTGTGGGAATATCCGCTCAGTAAGAATGAAACGATCGGGGATCAGGCGAAGCAGGAGATCGTGAATATGATCACCCAGTTAAAGATCATCTGCAATACAGCGAAACGACAGAATGTTAAACTGACAGCAGACGAGATGGATGAGGCTCTGCGAAAAGCAGAGGAACTGGTGGGAAATGCCTCCAAAGCAGATAAGGCAGAATATTCATTAAATGTGCAGGATATCAGTGAGATTTATCAGGAAAATGCATTGGCGGATAAAATGTTTTATATTGCCACTGATGATGCCGATACGACTGTTTCGGATGAGGAGGCAAGACAGATGTCTCTGCAGTATATCGAGGTCATGACCAATGGAACGGACCGCAATGGAACAGCGATCCAAATGGATGAACAGGCGAAGAAGAAAGCATTGACGCGGGCGCAGAAGCTGCAAACAGAGGCGGCATCCAGGACAGATTTCCAGAGTTTCGCACAGAAAAATACAGATGCTGCCAACGTTGATCTGACGATTGGTAAAGACACCGATGCACTGGAATCTAAAGTCGTAGAGAATGTAATGACGATGAGTGACGGGCAGACCAGTAACGTGATCGAAGGAGAGCAGGGATATTACATTGTACATTGTGTGAAAGCAACCGACGAAGAGGCTACTTACAAAAAGAAGGAAGAGATCATCAAGCAGCGGCAGACGGATATGTTCATGAAGAAATATGCAAAGTGGCTGGAGGATCAGAATGTAGATATCAACCAGACATTCTGGAATGAATTTTCTATCTGATGAGAAAGCTGCCGGGATATGATACGGTGAAAATACTGTAAAACAGGAAAATAAACAGGAAAATTCGAAAGAAAGTATGCATTTGTATAAAAATATGGTAAACTATGGGGTATTGCGATTACAATCATATTGAAATTTTGATATACTCATGAGGAATAAGCAGGAAGGCGGTGCGGCTTTGAAAGCAGAACATATTAATCCATTTATTTTGTCCGTATGTAAGGTGGTTAAAGACACTTGTATGCTGGATCTGAAGATAGGGAAACCTTCGATGCGAACCGGCGGATATTCGAGTGATGCTTCCATCATCCGGCTGGGGCTGAAGGGAAATCTGAACGGCACGGTTATCTTGAATCTGGAGCATTCGACGGCATTGGAGATCGTATCCAAAATGATGATGATGCCGGTCAGCACGATCGATGCGATCGGGCAGAGTGCGATCTCAGAACTGGGCAATATGGTAGCAGGAAATGCTGCAACCGTATTTGCAAATAACAATATACTGATC
>CAUCOL010000058.1 GCA_958444395.1 uncultured Lachnospiraceae bacterium | reverse complement strand
CGTATACCGTCAAGGAGATCAAAGACAGCCTGGGTTATGCAGCCAGTGGCACCATTTCCAGCCTGAAGATCACGACGTATAATGGCGGCGTATTACAGCAGCTGTTATTGTATAAAAAAGGAACAGCAGTAACCACAGAGACACCGACCGGAAGTAATGCACCAAATGTATCGGGTACACCAAATCCAACGGGAAGCAGTGCCCCGAATGTATCAAATGCACCGGATCCGGCAGGAAGCAGTACACCGGATGTATCCGGGCAGCTGGTAACTACGTCTGTTCCTCAGACTTCTGCAAAGCCAACGCAGACGCCGTCCGGATCATTCGGACAGATAGGTTATCAGCCGATCGTCTCCCCGTCATCGACAGCCGATACATCCGTCAGCGGAGACAATGGTTCGGTTACATCCACTGTCAAAGCAAAGGTTGTATTAAAAAAGAAAACACTGACCGTTAAGCGGGGAAAGAAAGTAACGATCCGCATCAGCAAAAAAGCGGCGGGAGATCGTGTCGTGAAATATCGTATTAAAGGGAAAAGGATCATTACGGTAAATAAAAAGGGAGTTGTCAAAGGACAAAAGAAAGGCAGAACAAAAGTCATCGTACTGATGAAGAGCGGAGCAAAGGCTGTCTGCAGCATCCGCGTACGATAATCTGAGGGTATCTTACTAAAACTTCCCACACCGTCAGGGGCAGTTAAAGCCCTGACATCCGGGCATGCATAGCTCATGTAACGAAAGTGTGCAGTACAATAGTATTTTCTTTCATCCATCGTTTTGCAGACAACATAGTATACCCGGCAAAAATCAGAAAGATATTTTTATTTGACCTTCTTTTTTGGACGGGCAAAGGCTTCCTTCCAGATCGCAGGGTGGAACAGGATCAGCAGAGGAAAGAGTTCCAGACGTCCGGCAAGCATATCAAACATCAGCACACATTTCGAGAAGATGGAGAAGTGTGCGAAGTTCTGGGTTGGTCCGGCCATCTCAAGACCGGGACCGATATTATTTAATGTAGCGATCACGGCAGTAAAGTTTGTGACCAGCCCCTTATTTTCAAAAGAAATCAACAGGACCGATGTCGTAAATACAAGCATGAATGTGATGAAATAAACATTCGTGGATCGTACAATATCATGGTCGATCGGTTTTTCATCAAAATTGATCTTCTTGATACTCTTTGGATGAATATAGGAGTTCAATTCTTTGATAACGGTTTTAAACAGGATCACAAGACGGGAAACCTTGATACCGCCACCGGTACTGCCTGCGCAGGCACCGATAAACATCAGAAGAACCAGGATAGTCCGGCTCAGCTGCGGCCAGAGATCAAAATCCGCGGTTGCATATCCGGTAGAGGAAATGATCGAACCTACCTGAAAGGTAGCCTGCGTCAACGCCTCAAAGGCGTTTTTACACAGATGCAGGATGTTAAAAAAGATCAGCGCGATCGATGCGGCAATGATCAGGATATAGTAACGTACCTCTTCCATACTGAACGCCTTACGGAATTTGCGATATAAAATGAAATAATATGCATTAAAATTTACACCAAATAAGATCATGAAGATCGCAATGACCCATTGGCTGTATGCGGAGTAGCCGGCGATGCTGTCATTTTTGATACCAAAGCCACCAGTTCCGGCGGTGCCAAGACTCAATGTGATCGCATCAAATACAGGCATACGCCCTAAAAGCAGCAGAATGATCTGTAATACGGTCATTCCAAAGTAAATGCTGTACAGGATACGTGCCGTATATTTCAGTTTGGGAACCAGTTTTCCGACAGAAGGTCCCGGGCTCTCTGCACGCATCAGGTTAATATGTGAGCCGCCGCTCAAAGGAATAATGGCAAGCAGAAATACCAGTACTCCCATACCGCCGATCCAGTGTGTAAAGCTGCGCCAGAACAGGACGGAGTAGGAGAGAGCCTCGACGTTTGGACAGATGCTCGCTCCGGTCGTTGTAAAGCCGGAGATTGTCTCAAACAGTGCATCGACAAAGGACGGAATCTCGCGTGTGATCCAAAAAGGAAGACAGCCAAACAGACTCAGGAAGATCCAGCTTAAAGAGGTAGCAACACAGCCCTCTTTCAGGTAGAAGACACTGCTTTGTGGTTTTTTGTGGCGCATAAACAGACCCAGGGCACCGCAGAGAATGGCACAGATCAGAAAAACAAACCCGGCATTCTCGTGGTAGATCACGGCTACCAGACAAGGCAGAAGCATCAGGACAGCCTCAATTAACAGAACATGTCCCAAAATATAACGTATCATCGATCGATTCATTTTTTCCTCCATAACTATCTAACAAACTAAAATAGACGTAAAGCCGACTGCAGACGCTGCATTTTTATACGGCTTTACGCTGCTTGATGGTGGGTATCTGTCTGTTGCAAATCAGGCAAGGATATCCTGAATATCACGAAATCCGGTCTGCGTCGTTACGATCATGACCGTGTCACCGGCCTGAATGCTGTCCTGACCACTTGGAATCAGGATCGAGCCGTTTCGGCAGATGAAGCATACCAGCAGATTTTTCTTCAGATTCAGGTTCATCAAAGGCACATCCAGGATATTCGGTGCATCATCAACACGAAATTCGATGGCTTCTACCCGTGAATCAAACATATGGTACAGAGTCTCGATATTACTGTCTTTGGAAGCGTTGCGTGCACGGACGTATTTGATGATCGCTTCTGAAGTGATATAGCGTGGATAAACGACACTGCCAAGATCCAGCGTATTGATCACGTCCTTAAAGGTGATCCGGTTGATCTTTGTGATGACCTTTGCATTGGATACCTGACGTGCATGCAGTGTCAGCAGGATGTTCTCTTCGTCAATGCCGGTCAGGGGCACGAAGGATTCTACCGTTTCGATCCCCTCTTCCTTTAATAATTCCTCATCGGTTCCATCGCCGTTAATGATGATCGCTTCCGGCAGAAGAATACTTAATTCTTCACAGCGGGTGTAATTTGCTTCAATGATCTTAACCGCAATTCCCATACTGAGCAGCTGCTTTGCCAGATAATAGGCAGCACGGCTGCCGCCGATGATCATCGTATTCTTGACCTGATTGGTCTTAAAACCGATATTCTGTAAAAAAGCACGGGATTCCTTTGGAGATGCTACGTAAGACATGACATCGCCCTTCTGGATCCGGAAATCACCGGATGGAATATAGACCTCGCCGTCCCGCTCAATTGCGCAGACGAGGATATTTGATGCAATATTTTTGCTGAGGTATGCGATATCAATGCCGTTGATCACGTTATTCTCAGGAATCTTGAGCTTTGTCATCTCGGCCTGTCCATGTGCAAAGGAGTTGATCTCCAGTGCGGTCGGCAGATACAGAAGACGTGCCGCTTCGCGTGCCGCCTCCAGCTCCGGATTGATGATCATAGCCAGTCCAAGTTTCTCCAGCAGATAGCCGGCCTCCTTACTGTAGTCCGGTGTACGTACTCTGGCGATCGCGGCACAGTCACCGACCTGCTTTGCTACGGTGCAGCACAGCAGATTTAACTCGTCCGACTCGGTGACGGCGATGATCAGATCGGTTTTCTCGATGCCCGCCTCCATCTGGATGCTATAGCTTGCACCATTTCCGACGATGCCCATGACATCATACAAGCCGGATATTTTCTGGATTTTCTGTGTATTTTTATCAATAATCGTTATGTCATGTCCTTCTTTTGCTAATTGCTCTACGAGCGTAGCGCCGACTTTGCCACAGCCGACGATAATAATATGCAATCCATCCTCTTTGATCGGATTCTTAGAACGAAACATAAAAAACCTCCGTGATATAGTGATGTGCTCTCGGGATCCGGATCGATTCGTTCCCCGGAGCAGGTTATGGTATGTGCAGCAAGATTTTAAGCGGCCGATCAGACGCTTAAAGCTCGTTGTATCAGATAGTTTATAACCTATGCATCATAATATAACACCTTTTCAAAAAAAAATCACTAAAAGTTTCGGAAATCTTTACACAACGGTTACATTTGCATGTTATACTGAGGAAAATAAACAGGCATATCTGACGGATTTGTACATATCCTGTAAAGAGTATAAAACAGGCTGCTGGGCAGGCAGAGAAGCACGGATTTTTTTTGTTATAGGAAACTTGTCGTTTCCTATAACATAAAAA
The DNA here is from genome assembly GCA_958444395.1 of uncultured Lachnospiraceae bacterium. Taxonomy (GTDB): domain Bacteria; phylum Bacillota; class Clostridia; order Lachnospirales; family Lachnospiraceae; genus Jutongia. The sequence continues at coordinate 4,444 of CAUCOL010000058.1, read as the reverse complement.
ACACTCCGTGAGGATGCGCCTTTCGCGGAAAAGAAACAAATGCTACGCATTCCGCTCAAGCGCGAAAGAGTCGCAAGCGACTCTTTGTTCTTTCAGCAGTACTGACAGGAGAGATATTCGTGGAGAAGAAATATCACTACAGGAAGTCATATTCGTCATCAACAGAGGATCGGCTGGAGGAGCGTGCGATCGCTCTCGCACAGTATATGGTTGAAAAGAAAGCTACCGTCCGCCAGACGGCATCCGTGTTCGGTGTCAGCAAAAGCACGGCACATAAGGATCTTACGGAGAAGCTGCCACAGATCAATCAGACGCTGGCAGAGCAGGTGCGTAGTGTGCTGGATGTTAATAAAGCGGAACGTCATATACGCGGAGGAATGGCTACAAGAGAGAAATACATGCATCAACATGCCATGCAGCACATTTGACCGATATAGACACAATATTGTATAATAGAATATATATATGCTCTTACATATTCTACCTATGGGTGAACTTATGAACGGAGGAAAAGAATGCAGAGAACAAAGGAGAAAGACAATACTTTTTCACAGAGCCGTTTTATTATCATGGCGATGTTTGTCATCATCGGCTCAGTGATTGTCTTTAATCTGTTTAATAGAGAAAAGATCACAGATGATGTGTTAAATGACGGATGGTCTGTTACGGTAAATAATGTGCAGTATACGGACTGTGATCTGACGAGTTTCAGCTTTCCGATAACAGAGCGGGGCGATGTGATCACGATGGAGCGGATTCTGCCGGAGACGAACGGACAGCAGGTGCTGGAGATGATGGCGCATCATTCGGCAGTGGCAGCTTATTATGGAGAGAAACGGACGCCGATCTATGAATATGGCATGAAGCGATATCTGAATAATAAAATGGTTGGTTCCGGGCTTCACTGGATTCCATTGCCTGCGGCGGCAGCAGGACAGAAGATACGCATCGTTCTGACGGTCTCAGAGAATCACAGCTTCAGCTTTATTGATGCACCAAAGCTGTGCGATGGTGTCCAGCGTATCAGGAACTTTCTGAAAAGTAATCTGATGACGATCTGTATCACGATCGTACTGTTGGCAGCCGGTCTGGTTGGAATTTTGGTCAGCATTGCTTTTTGTATATTTGGCGACCACAGAGCAGTCTGGCTGCTGCATGTGGCAGCATTTGCCCTTTTGACCGGCTTATGGATGTCCTGCAATTATTCGATCATCCAGTTGATCTCATCGAATGTAGCGTCAAATACGGTTTTAGAATATATCAGTCTGTATATCGGACCGATTCCTATGCTGTTTTATTTTCGGAATCTTTTCCGGACGGAGAAACGTGTAACACGTGGAATGAGCATTCTGATCTTTCTCGCGATTGCTTTTGATACTGTGGTGTTTACGTTACATTTTCTCGGAATTGCGCACATGCCGTATACGCTGATCGAATACCATGTGATCCTTGCTTCAGAGCTGCTGTATCTGCTCTATAGCAGTATCCGTTATTTTAAACATCAGGATTCGCAGAACAAGGTGATCGTGATCGGGGTTGCGCTGCTGGTCAGCTTTACAATTGTGGACAGCATCCGTTTTCTGGCAGAGAAGTTTTTTATTAACCTGGGTAAGGAGAGCGTTCAGAGCTTGACACCGGTCGGGGTACTTGCGTTTGTGACATGTCTGGTCGTCAGTACGGTATACGCCTGGAGAAACAAAGGATTGGAGATGACGGAGAAAAGACTGCTCAGCAAGCTGGCATTTGAAGATTATCTGACCGGACTGGGAAACCGTACCTTTATGGAAAAGGAAATGGAACGTCTGGACGATCAGAAGAAAGACCACTATGCCCTGATCAGTCTGGATCTGAATCGACTAAAACATGTGAACGATACCTACGGACATGAAGAGGGCGATCATTATATAGCAGATTTTGCGGATTGCCTGTCAGAGTTCTGGAAAGAAAAGAATGGATTGATCGGACGTGTCGGTGGCGATGAGTTTGTTGTGATCCTGGAGAATGTAGAGAAATCTGCGCTGGAAGAAACGACCGTAGAATTTGAAGAGTATATCAGAAAGAATAATCTGCGTCGTAAAGAAGCGGGCAAGCTCGAGATGAGCGTTTCCTATGGGATCGCCTATTATGGTGACCAAAAATGCTACGTCAGCCGGACGCTATATCGACTGGCGGATGAGAGGATGTACCAGATGAAGAAAAAGTATCATATGGGACGCACCGTTTAGAACAGATAGAATAAAAATATCCCCGCAGGGGAAGCAGCGATCGATACGGATCAAAGGGTTGAATGTCGTACAGACAGCTGCTTTCTTTGCGGGATTTTTGTATTTATTCGGATTCCTTCTGATTGATGGCATCTATCGTGTTCTGGATATCGTCGATCGACAATTCCTCTCCGCTGAAGGAAATGATGGAATGCAGTGGAGTGTCGGCAAACATGGCACGCATCATATCTGCTGTACCGGCACCCATCGATTCGTCACCGGATTTGTCGGTTGCCTGTGCAAATCCGCTTTTATGCAGCAGTGCATCGACCGGGGAAGGATCTTTTGCAAAACGGTAGACATCATCACAACTGGTCGTATCTCCGGCAGTAAATGGAATCTGTGTCGTTGATTCCAGCTGAACGGTAAGTTCCTGGCGGATATCACGGGAAGAAGCTGCCAGCAGGATATGATATGTGCCGGATGGGGCATACCAGTCATGAATATCTGTATTATAATAAGCAAAGCATCGTTGATCCAAAGTAAAGGTAACGGTTTTTGTTTCACCCGGCTCCAGAGCAATCTTTGCAAAATCACGCAGTTCCTTTTCGGGACGTGTTTCCTCACAGGTGGCATTCTGTACATAGAGCTGTACGATCTCCTGACCGGCACGGCTTCCGGTATTGGTAATGTCCACAGAGACCGTGATGGTGTCGGTGTCCCGGATCGCAGCAGATGCTGCAGCTGTCTGACCGTTTACCTGCACAGAGGCGTGGCTGTAGTCGAAAGTAGTATAGCTTAAACCGTATCCGAATGGGAACAGGACGTCCATTTTCTTCTTATCGTAATAGCGGTAGCCGATATAGATGCCCTCCCGGTAGTGTACTTCACTGCGTGTCCCCGGAAAGTTTAAGAAGGAAGGGTTGTCCTCCAGCCGCAGTGGAAATGTCTCGGCGAGTTTACCGGAAGGATTCACATCGCCATATAACAGATCAACGGCAGCAGCACCGCCTGCCTGTCCGGCGAGATATAGATCCAGCACGGCAGATACTTTCTGCAGCCATGGCATCTGTACCGGCGAACCATTGTGCAGAACCACTATCGTGTTTGGCTGGACTTTGCAGATCTCTTCAATTAGGTGATTCTGATTCTGTGGCATAGACAGATGCGTACGGTCGAATCCTTCGCTTTCAAAAGAATCCGGCAGTCCGGCAAAGATCACTGCCACCTCAGCCTGTGAAGCCAGTGTGATGGCTTCTTTCTCAAGCGCAGCATCGATCGTATCCTGTTCTATTGAGAAGCCCGGTGCATATGGGACATTTCCGAGTACATCCAGGGCACTTTCGATACGGAAGCAGTGGATATGGCTGGAACCGCCGCCCTGGATCCGTGGCATTTCGGCAAATGTACCGATGACTGCGATCTTTTTCCTGCGATCCAGAGGAAGCATGCCGTCATTCTTTAACAGAACGGCACAGTCGGCAGCCACCTTTCGTGCCAGTTGATGATGCGCTTCTTTATTATATGTAGCATTCTGTTTTTTGTTTTTCTGAAATTTATCCACCAATGTTAATATACGACGAACAGAGGAGTTCAGTACGTCCATAGAGAGTGATCCGTCCTTCACGGCATCCACGATCTGGCGGTCTGTTTCTCCATGACAGTCCGGCATCTCCAGATCCAGTCCAGCTTTCAGGGAAGGAACACGGTGGTTCATGGCACCCCAGTCCGTCATGACGATCCCTTCAAAGCCCCATTCCTTACGGAGTACCTGGTTTAAGAGCCAGTCATTTTCACAGGAATACGTTCCGTTGATCCGGTTATAGCTGCACATGATCGTCCAGGGTTGTGCCTTCTTGACGATCCGCTCAAAGGCAGCCAGATAGATCTCACGCAGGCTGCGTTCATCTACCTGTGCGCTGATGCTCATACGACGATATTCCTGGTTATTTGCCGCAAAATGCTTCAGACTGGTACCGACATTCTTTTCCTGTACTCCGTTGACAAAGGCTGCACCCAGTTCACCGGCAAGGCAGGGATCTTCTGAGTAATACTCAAAGTTACGTCCACAGATCGGGGAACGTTTCATATTGACACCCGGCCCGAGCAGAACAGCCAGATCCTCCGCCTGACACTCCTCGCCCAGCGCATTGCCCACTTCTTTCAGAAGTGTACGGTTAAAAGAACATGCCAGGGCAGAGGCAGTCGGGAACCCGACCGCTTCTACACTGGCACCGACC
>CAUCOL010000057.1 GCA_958444395.1 uncultured Lachnospiraceae bacterium | reverse complement strand
GTTACCGACTTTGTTTTCACCTCAAAGGATGCCTTTTTAACGGACAGTCCCTGAAGTTTGGTAAGGTACATCTGTGCTTGCTTTTTGCATGTCTGGGTAGAAAGCTTTCCTTTTGTTTCTGTTTCTTCTTTTGCATTTTTTCGTGCAGCCTCTGACAGCACATAATCCCGTTTTTCATTGAAATCGATCATTTCAAGCAGCTGCTCATCGGTCAATGTCTCCTGCGGAAGATAAAATCTGCCTTCTTCATCACAATACCAGATCTGTGTCTCATAAGAGCCGACCTGATCTGCTGTCACAGCCTCTTTTATCTCACCTTCTGGATACTGCCCCTCCTCATAGGATTGCTGCAGCTGTTCATACCGCTTCCATTCACTCTTTGTAAGTTCCCGGGAATAACTGTCTGCCGCTGCCGTTGCGCTCTGCGCCCCCTGCATCAGCTGCTTTTTCTCTTCTGTAGACATCGACTGCATATGCACATAATAACTATGTACACCCGCTGCCGCCGTTCCGGAGCAGAGCAGCAGACCCAGTGCAGCAGCTACGGCTGTCTTGCGACGTTTTTGCCATCCGCCGGCAAACCGCAGCTTCGCTGTCTTATCGGTCTCTGCTCTCCGCTCGTCCATTGCTGCTTCTTCGATGAATTTATCATCGATCAGACTGATCATGGTCTCTACATCTTTACGCGTCATAGAATCATTCCCTCCCGTATTAAATGCTTCCTTAGTCGCTCCCTTGTCCGATGGAGATGTACTCTTACATAATTGTTACTCACTCCATACAGCGTTGCTATTTCCGACACAGAATCCAGAAACCAGTATCTGCGCACAAAGATCTTACGATCGATGGCTTTTTGCTGTTCAAGAAATGTATTAATGCACTCTCCCAGCTCTTTGGTAAGATATTGCCTCTCCGGATTCTTAAATGCCGATAATGCTTTTTCTAACTCAACAACATTGTGAACATACCGTGGATTCCTTTTGGCTGCTGTATTGTGTAACTGTCTTTTCATCGCCTGATTTTTGGCTACCTTATACACATAGGATTCCAATGACCTCGGTCTCTCCGGCGGTATTTTATCCCAGACAGCCAGCAATACATCATCCATACACTCTTCCACATCCCGTTCATCCTTCAGTATCTTGCGGATCAGCCTTTTACACACCCTGCCATGCTTCTTTTGCAATTCAGAGCAAGCCTTCTCTGAACGCTCCCAGAACAACTTAATAATTAGTTGATCTTCCATTGCGTACCTCCAGGTTATATATATATAAGTACTGTTTTATCTTCCAGAATTACAGTTTAAATGAAAAAATTTTTTTTTTGAAATTTTTTTATTCTCCCTTTGTCATAGGGGCACAGGCAGCCCGCAGCCACTCTGCCTCATTGGCGTCCAAATAAGGCGAAATCTGCTCATATACCATCGCGTGATACTGGTTCAATAATATTAATTCTCTCTCTGACATCTGCGACGGATCGATGGCATCCCGGTCAAACGGTACCAGAGTCAGCGTATCAAACCCCATAAACTGTCCAAACTCCGTCTTTTCACGTTTCACGCAGACAATCATATTCTCCAGACGGATTCCAAACTTTCCTTCCAGATAGACGCCCGGCTCATCGGAAGTGATCATGCCTTCCTCAAATACAACATTTCCTTCCGGGCGGTTCACGATCTTATAACGAAAAGCATTTGGTCCTTCATGCACATTCAGGAAGTAGCCGACGCCATGTCCCGTTCCGTGATTGTAGTCGCATCCCAGCTCCCACAGGGACTCTCTTGCCAGATAATCCAGTGCCACACCGCTGCAGCCATACTTAAACTTGGCAGCTGCCAGACGAAGATTGCCCCGCAGTACCGCCGTATAATACAGCTTCTGTTCCGGCGTTGCCTGTTTTCCGAGCAGGATCGTACGTGTTATATCGGTCGTCCCCTCCAGATACTGTCCACCGGTATCCAACAGCAGAAAATTCTCTGCCTGCAGGGTCGCATCTGTCTCCGGCGTTGCCGAATAATGCACGATCGCACCATGCTCTGCATAGGCAGAGATCGGATCAAAGCTCGGTCCCATATAGTTGCCTTCCCGTCCACGAAATTCTTCCAGCTTCTTTGCCACACTCATCTCTGTCAACGGCATTTTCTGTATATTATCCTTCAGCCAGTAGATAAACTTCACCATCGCTATGCCATCCTTGATGTGTGCCGCCTTCTCATTGGCGATCTCTACCGGATTTTTGATCGCTTTCATCAGCTGGGTCGGATTCACCACATCCAGCACGGTTACACCCTTCGGCACAGCACGGAGCATGGCATAGTTTACGACACGCAGATCCATCGCTACCTTTTTGCCCTGCGGGATCGTCTTGATATATTCATAGATCAGGTCATAATCACGCACCAGCACACCGGCTGCTGCCAGCTCCTGCTTTACACGCTCCCCAAAAGCCGCTTTCTGTCCAAAGATCAGCTTCTCCATTGGAGTTATTACCATATAGGAAAGTGTGACAGGACTGCAATGTATATCATTGCCTCGAATATTTAACAGCCAGGCAATGTCATCCAGTGATGTGAGTACCAGCATATCGGCTCTTTTCTGCTCCATCCACGCAGTCACCTGTGCCAGCTTGTCTCTACGCTCCACGCCCGCATATTTTGTATTCAGGCTGAATACCGGCTCCAGAGACAATGCCGGACGATCCTGCCAGATCTCATCCGTCAGATCCTTGCTGCTGATGATCGAAGCTCCCTTCGCTGCTGCTGTTCTTGCCAGCTGTCTGGCATGTGCCGCATCTACAACTCTGCCGTCAAAGCCAAGATGCTGTCCCTTTTGAAGCGTCTGCCGCAGATAAGCAAATACATCCGGCACTCCTTCTTCCTGCATCTTATACAGACGGATCCCTGTGTCCTCCAGTTCGATCTCTGCCTGCAGAAAGTATCGTCCATCGGTCCAAAGTCCTGCTTCCTCCTGCGTAACGATCAGAGTACCGGCTGACCCCGTAAAACCGGACAGGTATTCCCGGCACTTAAAATAGTCTCCAATATATTCTGAACCATGAAAATCATTGGTCGGTACATAATATGCATCGATCCCATATTTTCTCATGACACTTCTTAATGCTTCTATCTTCTCTCTAACACTCATTCTCCAATCTCCTCCACTGATGTCCTGACACTCCCATATCATGTACCCACTTATCCACGCATCTCCAGCAAAATATTACTCAGCTGTGCAAACTGCTCCAGACTTAACGCTTCTCCGCGAATCGTCGTCGATAGTCCCATTTTTTCCAGCGCCGCTGCAGCCTGCTCCTTTGTCACCGGCAGGCTGCCGTCATTTCCCAGGCCATTCTGTAATGTCTTTCTACGCTGGTTAAAGGATGCCCGGATCACACGAAACATGAATTTCTCATCGGTCACCTGCACCGGCTGTGTCTCATGACAGGTCAGGCGGATCACTGCCGAGCCGACATTGGGGCGTGGCATAAAGCAGTTTGGTGGTACATTCGCTACGATCTCTGCCCGCGAATAATACTGTACAGCCAGCGATAATGCACCATATTCCTTCTTGCCCGGCGCAGACTGCATACGATCTGCCACTTCCTTTTGCACCATGACGGTAATGCTCTCCAACGGCACATGACTTTCAAACAGTCCCATAATGATCGGCGTTGTAATATAGTATGGCAGGTTTGCCACGACCTTAATCGGACGCCCATCATTATGTTCTTTCGCTACACCGGCGATATCCAGCTTCAGAATATCCTGATTGACAACTGTTACATTATCGTACTCAGACAATGTATCCTTCAGGATCGGGATCAGATTCTGGTCGATCTCCACAGTCATCACCTCCCGTGCATGCTCGCACAGATACTGTGTCATCGTGCCGATTCCCGGTCCGATCTCCAATACGAAGTCCTCCTTCGTGATGCCCGCTGACGCTATGATCTTCTCCAGCACATGTGGATCGATCAGGAAATTCTGTCCAAATTTCTTTTGAAAACGAAACTGATATTTCTGCAATATTTCGATTGTATTTTGCGGATTACCTAAATATGCCATACATTCTCACATTATCCGGTCTGTCCTGCTGACCGAATATTTCCTTTCCCGCAGTCTCTGCGTGTTTCGGTTAATTTATTTCCCTGTCTACAGCAGCGTATATTGTTTTTTCTTACTACATATTACCTATGCTCCTGCTAACTTTTCTTCCTGTGTTCTACGCTTTTTCCAGCCGGTACATTTTCCTTGCGTTCTGCTCTGTTACAGCGATCACTTCCTCTGCTAAGATCCCTTTCAGACGGGTGATCTCATCTACTACATATGGCAGCTGTGCGGAAGAATTTCTCTTGCCACGATTTGGTACCGGCGTCAGATACGGCGCATCTGTCTCCAGTACCAGCCGTTCCAAAGGTGCCATCTCGACGACCTCTTTCAGCTTTTTGCTGTTCTTAAACGTCACAACACCACCGATCCCCAGATAAAATCCCATATCCATATAGATCTGTGCCATTTCTTTACTGTAAGAAAAGCAATGTATCACACCACCCATCTCTTCCGCATGTTCTGCACGCATGATCTCCAGGGTGTCCTGTGCCGCATCCCGGCTGTGGATGATCACCGGCATATGGATCTTCCGTGCCAGGCGCAGCTGCTCTATGAACCATTTTTTCTGAATCTGCCGCTCCGGTGTCTCATAGAAATAGTCCAACCCGATCTCCCCGATCGCAACTGTCTTTTCATCCTTCGCCAGTTCCGCCAGCCAGTCCATATGCTCCGGCGTCAGTTCCTCTACACCATCCGGATGCACGCCCACGGCTGCGTATACATAATCATACGCATGACTCAGTTGTACGGCGCCTTTGGTCGATTCGATGCTGGCTCCGACATCTACAACCAGCCCGATTCCCTGTTCCGGAAGAGATCGCAGTACTGTTTCTCTATCCTCATCAAATCTTTGATCCTCATAATGTGCATGGGTATCTATAATCATCGTCTGCTGCCTCCACATCTTATTTTAAAAGCAGGATCAAGAGGAGCAAAAAGACGTCTGTCAATGTCCCTTCTTTTCCTCTGTCACACGTTACTCGCATACCTTTTATTGTAACACGACTTTCCTGTTATGGCTAGTATTGCGTTTTGCCAAAATACCGTCCGTCACGGTACTCTGACATACCACTGCACCCGGTTTATTCCCCTGCTACAACAAAGCAGGCACACACAGAATTGTGCATGCCTGCCGGCGTATACATTATTTTATTTATATGGCTTTTTGATATTCAACTGCTTTATTCTACAGGAAGAAGATCAGCATATCGATCAGGAATACCGGGATCAGACATGCGATAGACCAAAGCATGTATCCGAAGAAGGACGGCATCTTGATTCCGCTCTCCTCTGCGATCGAGCATACCATGAAGTTTGGTGCATTACCGATATACGTATTGGCACCCATGAATACGGCACCACAGGAAATAGCCATCAAAAGCTCCTGTGGGATCATACCAAGCGATACCTTGATACCTTCTGTAAAGCCCAGGGATGCGGCTGTCGTAAAGAATACAAGATACGTCGGTGTATTGTCCAAAAAGCTGGACAGCAGACCGGTGATCCAGAAGAACTGCCACGGCTGATTCAAACCAAGATCAGCACCCTTCGCTTTCAGGATCAGTAACGCAGGGATCATCGTAATGAAGATACCGATGAATAAAACGGCAACCTCCTGGATCGCATCCCATGTAAACTGGTTACGTTCACGGATCTCTGCCTTCGTTGTCTTATAGGATAAGAACGCAGCCAGTAAGATAATGACTACCTCCAGCAAAGAGGCAAAGCTGAAACTTACTTCCTTATAGATAGGAATACCCTGATCAAAGAATGGAACCAGCTTTGGCAGCGCACCACTCAGTATAACAGCACCTACGATCATTACCAGAAATACGATATTATGTGCACCTTCCAGATAAATGTGTGAATCTTTCTTTTTCTCCGGTGGCTGTAAACCATCCTTCAGATCCTTCTTATAAGCACGCGTATCTAAGATATAGAACATTGTCAGCAGGATCACCATATTTAACAGCAGGATCGGAAGTAAACGGAAACTCCATGTAAATCCAACGCCATTTACAAATCCCATCAACAGTGGCGGATCACCGACTGGTGTCAGACAGCCACCCATATTGGATACCATGAAGATAAAGAATACGATCGCCTGTACCTTTCTTCTTCTCCATTTATTGGCACGGATCAACGGACGGATCATAACCATACTGGCTCCGGTCGTACCGATCCAGCCTGCCAGCAGGGTACCGATCACCAGCATCACCACATTGGTCAGCGGCTTGCCCTCTATCTTACCGCCCAGGCGGATATTTCCTGCTACACAGAACAGTCCGAACAACAATACGATAAATGTAATATAATCACCAAAGATAACCTCTAATAACTGCTCCCACGCTTCCGATGCACCGATGAAGATGGCAAACGGAACCAGAAACAGCAAAGACCAGAACGCTACTGCATAAGGTCTGTATTTTTCCCACCACTTGCCATTTACCAGGGGAGCGATCGCAATGGATAACAGCATTCCGGCAAATGGGATACAATAGATCAGGGACAGGCTGCTTCCTATGCTTTCTGTCTCTGCTCCACCTGCAGCCATAGCTTTTGTACCATTCAGCAGGCAAATTCCCAGCAACAATCCCAGCGTAAGGGATATCTTCTTTAATTTCTTCATAATTAAGCCTCCACTTCGAAGTACTTTTGTGCCATTTTTCAGTTCAGAGAACTGATCTTGTCACCGTCTGTAGAAACCATTACAGACTTAAATTGAATTTCTATAGTCTTCATTTTCTCAATTTCCCAACGAATAATAGCACAATTTTCCTCGAAATACAAGACATATTTTAATAGGAAAAAACAAGTTTATTTGTAATGAATTTTCTCATAGCAGGTCAGACTGATCCGGAAAAATCGCTGCAACAGTTGTACCCCGTCAAACGGGATCAGCGGATACAGATAATTTCTGCCGGTCAATGTCTTATTGATCAATGGCGATAACACGGCAATCACTGTTCCGATGGCAAATCCCCAGATACCCCATATGCCGGTCAGGATCAGAAGCTGGATGCGCAGAAATTTGACTGCATACCCAAGTTCCATATTGCTCTGTGTATAATTTGCTACTGCCACAAATGCCATATACAGCATGATCTCGGAATTAAACCAGCCGGAATTGACCGTATAATCCCCAAACACAATGCCTGCCACGATGCTTAACGGTGTATTTAACATACTCGGTGTATTGACTGATGCCATCCGCAGTCCATCAATCGCTACCTCCAGGATCAACAGCTGCACCACCGGCGGGATATGCATCTCATCCTGTATCTGAATAAATGAAAATGCTTCCGGCACATATTCCGAATATTGCATCGCCAGGATAAATGCCGGTGTCAGAAAGACCGCCAGCAGGTTGATCAGCATACGGCTCAACCGCAGGTATGTCCCTGTCACAGGTGGAAAATAATAGTCATTTGCATCCTCTATAATGTCGAACAGGGATGTTGGCACGATCATTGCAGCCGAAGAGTTATCGATCAGTATGACGATGCTTCCCTCCAGCAGACACGCAGCTGCCGTATCGGGGCGCTCGGTGTATTTAAACTTTGGAAACGGGTTCAGCCATCCCTTCGGAAACAACGCCTCTGCCAGACTCTCCTGATTCATCGTCAGGGAATCAATGTCAATCTGCGCCAGCTTATCTGTAATGCACTGCAGGACATCCTCTTTTACCCGTCCATGCATATAACATACGGCTATATCTGTCCGCGAGCTGCGCCCAACCACCTGTTGGGACAGCACCAGATTTACATCCCGGATGCGCCTGCGGATCAATGCAGCATTGGGCATGATTGCTTCCACGAAACCATCTCTTGATCCCCGCAGCACCTTATCCTTGTCCGGTTCCTCCACGCTCCGGCTTGGAAAATCACGCAGATCCAGCGCAACCATGTCGTGATAACCATCCACCAGAAAACAGGATACACCCGACAGGACAGCCTTTACGAAATCTTCCTTTGTCTGCAGCACCGTCACATCCACATAAGGAATCTGCTGCCGCAAAAAGCCGGCAAAATCTTCCGGCATCTCCTCTTCCTTTATACCATAGAGAAACTCCATCACCTTCTCTATGATCGAGCCGTCCAAAAATCCATCAATGGAATAGCAGCAGCTTTTTCTACCTCCAATGACAAATTCCCGGCACAGCATGTCAAAATTCTCATCGGCATGAAGCAATGCACGGATCGCCTGATCCCGCTGCACATAATCTCCCTGAAACACCTCATCTTTTTCCTGTTTATCGCCCATTTTCTGCCGCTCCTTTTTCGTTATAAATAACACCACAGTTCTGTCCTTAAGACGTGAACGCTCCCTATCCCGTTCTTTGACACAGCTGATTTGTACGGTACCTGTGATACCACCTGCAGATATAAATTATTATCATCTTTCCCAAACTGCTTAAATCTATACATTTCTCTCTGTATACGTTATACTTTTAGCATATGTATCTTTCTGGCACAGATACATCCACAGGCTCATGACATCCGGCTGTTATGCCGGCCTGCGTTACATCTATGAGCCTCTATAACGGAAAGGAGGATCTCATCGTGTCTATTTGTGAACAGGATCGCTTATTATTTGACCGGGCATGCGAACGGATCATCCGGCAGGAACGTACCCGAAATGGCATCGGGACGCTGC
>CAUCOL010000056.1 GCA_958444395.1 uncultured Lachnospiraceae bacterium | reverse complement strand
ATTATCGTGTGCAGCTGATCGGTGGTGTGATCTTGCATCAGGGACGTATCACAGAGATGCGTACCGGTGAGGGTAAGACACTGGTATCTACACTTCCGGCTTACCTGAATGCACTGGAGGGTAAAGGCGTTCATATCGTTACAGTCAATGATTACCTGGCAAAGCGTGATGCAGAGTGGATGGGTAAGGTTCACGAATTCCTCGGCTTAAAGGTCGGTGTGATCTTAAACTCCATGGACAATGACGAGCGTCGTGAGGCATATAACTGTGATATTACATATGCTACGAATAATGAGCTTGGATTTGATTATCTGCGTGACAACATGGTGATCTATAAAGAACAGCTGGTACAGAGAGATCTGCATTATGCGATCATCGATGAGGTCGATTCCGTATTGATCGATGAGGCGCGTACGCCGTTGATCATTTCCGGACAGAGCGGAAAGTCTACGAAGCTCTATGAAGCATGTGATATCTTCGTAAAACAGCTGACCAGAGGTACCCGTAAAGAGCTGTCCAAGATGGACATCCTGATGAATGAGGATGAGGAAGAGACCGGCGATTATGTAGTGGATGAAAAGGATAAGAATGTCAACCTGACGGAAGATGGTGTTCGTAAGGCAGAGCGTTTCTTCAGCGTAGACAACCTGGCAGATCCGGATAATCTGGAGCTGCAGCATAATATCAACCTGGCACTGCGTGCGCATTCGCTGATGTTCCGGGATAAGGACTACGTTGTAAAGGATGATGAGATCCTGATCGTTGATGAGTTTACCGGACGTATCATGCCGGGACGTCGTTTCTCCGATGGTCTGCATCAGGCGATTGAAGCGAAAGAGCATGTCAAAGTAAAACGTGAGAGCAAGACACTGGCAACGATCACTTTCCAGAACTTCTTCAACAAATATGAGAAGAAATCCGGTATGACAGGTACAGCGTTGACAGAGGAAAAAGAGTTCCGTGAGATCTACGGCATGGATGTTATTGAGGTTCCGACGAATCTTCCGATTGCACGTATTGATTATGATGATGCTGTTTACAAATCAAAGAAAGAGAAGTTTGAAGCTGTCGTAGAGGATATCGTAGAGGCACACAGCAAGGGACAGCCTGTTCTGGTTGGTACGATTACGATCGACACCTCTGAGATGCTGAGCCAGATGCTGCAGAAGCGCGGTATTCCACATAAAGTGCTGAACGCAAAGTTCCATGAACTGGAGGCAGAGATCATTGCCGATGCCGGTCAGATGGGAGCTGTTACGATCGCAACGAACATGGCAGGCCGTGGTACGGATATCAAGCTGGGTGAGGGCGTAAAAGAACTGGGTGGTCTGAAGATCATCGGTACAGAACGTCATGAATCCCGCCGTATTGATAACCAGCTGCGTGGTCGTGCCGGACGTCAGGGTGATCCGGGTGAGTCCCGCTTCTATATTTCTCTGGAGGATGATCTGATGCGCCTGTTCGGATCCGAACGTCTGATGGGACTGTTTGAGGCGATGCCGGACGGGGAACAGATCGAGCACAAGATGCTTTCCAGTGCGATTGAGAATGCACAGAAAAAGATCGAGGGCAACAACTTTGCCATTCGTAAGAATCTGTTAGAATTTGACCAGGTCAACAATGAGCAGAGAGAGGTTATCTACAAAGAGAGACGGATGGTTCTCGACGGCGAGAGTATGCGCGATACGATCTATAAGATGATCACAGACGTTGTAGAGAAATGCGTGAATGCCGTGATCGGTGATGACCAGACGGCAGAAGACTGGGATATTCAGGAATTAAATGATCTGCTGATCCCAATCATTCCGATGCCAAAGATCGTTCTGACAGAAGAGCAGATCAAGCATGGCAAGAAAGAAGAGCTGATGCAGCAGTTAAAAGCAGCAGCCGTTAAAGTATATGAGGCAAAAGAGGCAGAGTTCCCTGAGCAGGATCAGATCCGTGAGGTAGAGCGTGTCATCCTTCTGAAGGTCATCGACCGCAAGTGGATGGATCATATCGACGACATGGATCAGCTGCGTGAAGGTATCGGTCTGCAGGCATATGGACAGAGAGATCCTGTGGTAGAATACAAGTTTGCCGGATTTGACATGTTCGATGCGATGATCGATGCAATCTCTGAGGAGACCGTAAAAGCTCTGACACATATCAAGATCGAGCAGAAGGTAGAGAGAGAGCAGGTAGCACAGGCAACCGGCACGAACAAGGATGAGAGTGCGGTAAAAGCACCGAAGAGACATACGAACCGGAAGATTCAGCCGAATGAGCCATGCCCATGTGGAAGTGGTAAGAAATATAAACAGTGCTGTGGACGTAAGTTCTAAAGAATATTATTGTTTTGATTTTTTGAAAGAGGTGATTAAGATGGTAGAATTTGATAATATCAAACTTGCATTATCAAATTATGATAAGCCATTGCAGGAAATGGGGAATTCACTTTGACCTCGCTAATAAAAGAGACAGGGTCGAAGAATTAGATAAGATGATGGAGGATCCGGGCTTTTGGGATGATCCGGATAAGTCTACCGCTATCGTACAGGAGAGTAAGAAGCTAAAAACAGTGATCGAACGCTATGAAAAGCTGTGCAGCGACCGGGAAGATACCCTGACGCTGATCGAGATCGCGGAGGAAGAGAATGATGCGCAGATGCTTCCGGAGATCGAGGAGACATTTCAGAGCTTTGAGAAGGAGTTTGAGGATCTGCGGATCGAAACGTTACTTTGCGGTGAATACGATCAGGAGAATGCGATCCTGACCCTGCATGCCGGAGCCGGTGGAACAGAAAGCTGTGACTGGGCGAGCATGTTATGCCGTATGTATCAGCGCTGGGCAGAGAAAAAAGGCTATCAGGTAGACATGCTGGATTATCTGGATGGCGACGAGGCGGGGTATAAATCCGTTACACTGCAGATCACAGGACTGAATGCATATGGTTATCTGAAGTCTGAGCATGGTGTGCATCGTCTGGTGCGTATTTCGCCGTTTAATGCTGCCGGCAAGAGACAGACATCCTTTGTGTCCTGCGATGTGATGCCGGACATTGAGAAAGATCTGGATATTGAGATCGATGATGATGATATCCGTATCGACACCTATCGTTCCAGTGGAGCCGGCGGACAGCATATCAATAAGACATCGTCTGCAATCCGTATCACGCATTTCCCGACCGGAATCGTGGTACAGTGTCAGAATGAACGTTCCCAGCATATGAATAAAGACAAGGCGATGCAGATGTTAAAAGCAAAGCTGTTTATTCTGAAGCAGCAGGAGCAGCAGGCAAAGGCGGACGGCATTCGTGGTGAAGCGAAGGAGATCGGCTGGGGCAGCCAGATCCGTTCGTATGTTATGCAGCCGTATACGATGGTCAAAGACCATAGAACCAGTGAGGAAGTATCGAATGTACAGGGCGTTTTGGACGGAAATATAGATCCATTCATAAATGCATATCTGGCATGGATTACGAAATAAGGAGTCAGCCGCAAGGCAGAAAGAGAGGAAGTAATGATTAAAGTTAGCGTATTAGGTTATGGCACAGTAGGATCCGGTGTAGTGGAAATCTTAAAAGAGAATCATGCGTTGATTCAGAAAAGAGTGGGCGAAGAAGTAGCATTAAAGTATGTTCTGGATCTGAGAGATTTTCCGGGAGATCCCGTAGAAGAATATCTGGTACACGATTTTAATATTATCGCTGAGGACCCGGAGGTACAGATCGTTGTCGAGACGATGGGCGGTATTCATCCGGCATATGAATTCGTTAAGACCTGCCTGGAAGCAGGAAAGAGTGTCTGCACATCCAATAAGGCACTGGTAGCAGCGTATGGTCCGGAATTACTGGAACTGGCGAAGTCAAAGCAGGCGAACTTCCTGTTTGAAGCAAGTGTCGGCGGCGGTATTCCGATCATTCGTCCGTTAAAGACCTCTCTGGCACCGGACGAGATTGAAGAGATCTCCGGTATTCTGAACGGTACAACAAACTATATCCTGACAAAGATGACAGATGAGGGTCTGGACTTTGACAGTGTATTAAAGGATGCACAGGATAAGGGATATGCAGAGAAGGATCCTACGGCAGATGTAGAAGGATACGACGCTTGTCGTAAGATTGCGATCCTTACTTCTCTTGCCTATGGCAAACAGCTTGATTTTGAAGATATCTATACAGAGGGTATTACGAAGATCACAGACAGAGATATCGCATATGCAAAGAAGCTGGGTGGAAAGATCAAGATCTTTGGTTCCAGCAAGAAAGTTGGCGACAAGGTGTCCGCGATGGTTGCTCCAATGATGATCAATCATGAGCATCCATTATACAGTGTTGATGGTGTATTTAACGGTATCCTTGTAAAAGGAAACATGGTCGGAGACGTTATGTTCTATGGTCAGGGTGCCGGCAAGCTGGCAACAGCCAGTGCGGTTGTATCCGATGTAATGGATGCATCTAAGCATGTCAATGTAAATATCAATACATTATGGGATCATGAGAAACTTGCTCTTCTTCCGCTGGATGATGTTACAGAGAAGTTCTTTGTACGTGTCAGTGGTTCCAGGGCAGAAAACGAAGAAAAGGTAAAAGCTGCTTTTGGTGAGGTAGAAGCAGTGGATGCAGGCTTTGAGGATGAGTATGGCTTCGTAACAAAGGAAATCTCAGAAGGTACCTATAAGAAAGCTGCAGAGCAGATGGGGAATGTCATTAATAAGGTTCGTATGACATTCTGATCCGAATAAAACATGATAATGAGGGGCTGTCATATGAACCTGGATGTGTTCATAGTTATGACAGCCCCTGACTGGTTATAGCAATAAATAATAGAAAGGCATGGTTTAGACAAATGGATATTCAGAAACAGATTGCGCAGGAACTTCAGATCCAGCTCTGGCAGGTAGAAGCAACCGTTAAATTGATCGATGAGGGAAATACGATTCCATTTATTGCACGTTACAGAAAAGAGGCACATGGTTCACTGAATGACGAACAGCTGCGAAATCTTCACGAGAGGCTGGTGTATCTGAGAAATCTGGAAGAGAAGAAACAGCAGGTGCTTTCTTCCATAGAGGAACAGGGGAAACTGACAGAAGAGTTAAAGCAGCAGATTCTGGCAGCACAGACGCAGGTAGTCGTAGATGATCTGTATCGTCCTTACAGACCAAAACGTCGTACCAGAGCAACGATCGCCAGGGAAAAGGGACTGGATGGTCTGGCACAGATTCTGTTGGCACAGGAGACAGACCGGTCTCTGGAGGAAGAGGCAAAAGCCTATCTGAGTGAAGAAAAAGAAGTAAAGAGTGTGCAGGATGCGATCAATGGAGCAAAGGATATTATCGCAGAGCAGATATCCGATGAGGCAGATTATCGAAGCTATATCCGTAAGGTCACGACCGAAGAAGGAACAGTTGTTTCTACGGCAAAGGATGAAAAGGTGCAGTCGGTCTATGAAATGTACTATGCCTTTGAGGAGAAGATCAATAAGATCGCCGGACACCGTGTACTGGCGATCAACCGCGGGGAGGCAGAAAAGATCCTGACGGTTAAATTATCAGCACCGGAGGACAGGATCCTGCAGTATCTGCATAAAAAGGTTGTGACAAAAGAAAATCCCAATACGGAGCCTGCTCTGCAGGAGGCGTTGGAGGACAGCTATAAACGATTGATCGCTCCGGCGATCGAGCGCGAGATCCGGAATGAACTGACAGAGAAAGCAGAGGATGGAGCTATCCGTGTCTTTGGAAAGAATCTGGAGCAGCTACTGATGCAGCCTCCGATTGCAGGAAAAACAGTACTTGGCTGGGATCCGGCATTTCGTACGGGATGCAAGCTGGCAGTCGTCGATCCAACCGGCAAAGTGCTGGATACCACGGTGGTCTATCCGACCGCTCCACAGAATAAAGTTGAACAGGCGAAGGCAACCGTGAAGAAACTGATCGACCAATATGATATTTCGCTGATCTCGATCGGAAATGGTACAGCGTCCCGTGAGTCTGAGCAGATTGTGGCAGAGATGTTAAAGGAGATCAGGAAACCGGTGCAGTATGTGATCGTAAATGAGGCGGGGGCATCGGTTTATTCGGCAAGCAAGCTGGCGACGGAAGAATTTCCAAACTTTGATGTAGGACAGAGAAGTGCTGCCTCCATCGCAAGAAGACTGCAGGATCCATTGGCAGAACTGGTTAAGATCGACCCACAGTCGATCGGTGTTGGACAATACCAGCATGATATGAATCAGAAAAAGCTGTCGGAGACTTTGACCGGCGTGGTAGAAGATTGTGTAAACAGAGTTGGCGTGGATCTGAATACGGCGTCAGTTTCGTTATTAGAATACATTTCCGGTATTTCAAAAGCGATTGCGAAGAATATCGTGTTATATCGTGAGGAAAACGGAAGATTTACGAATCGTAAGCAGCTGCTTAAGGTAGCAAAACTTGGTCCAAAGGCATTTGAACAGTGTGCCGGTTTTATGCGCATTCTGGATGGAGATAATCCACTGGATGCAACCAGCGTGCATCCGGAGTCGTATGCCGCGGCAGATACCTTACTGGAGAAGCTGCAGCTGACGATGGATGATGTACGTAAGATGCAGGCAGAAGCGGCGAAGGCAGGCACTGCCGGAAAATCGTCCGCCAAGCCAAAGAAGAAGGAGTTTGTTGTAAAGAACACCGGTTCAGCTTTTGGAGCAGCTTTTGCAAAAGCCTTTGGTGAGACAGGAGCACCGGTTGTACAGGAAGAAAAGAAGCCGGCGGCGAAAGGACTGGCAGCCCGTGTGAAGAATAAAAAGGCGATGGCGCAGGAGCTGGGGATCGGTGAGATCACACTGGAGGATATCCTGAAGGAGTTGGAAAAACCGGCAAGAGATCCGCGTGATGAGATGCCAAAGCCAATCCTTCGTACCGATGTATTGGAAATGAAAGACCTGAAAGAGGGGATGATCCTGAAGGGGACAGTCCGTAATGTCATTGACTTTGGTGCTTTTGTAGACATCGGAGTGCATCAGGATGGTCTGGTTCATATCTCACAGCTGTCAGACAAGAAGTTTGTTAAGCATCCGCTGGATGTGGTCAGTGTAGGAGATATTGTGGAGGTCAAAGTTATGAGTGTTGATCTGAAGAAGCAGAGGATTCAGCTGACGATGCGATTATAACATTGTAATAAAAAATAAATAAAATTTTAAAAAAATTGAAAGGAAAAGTGCAGATGTCACAAAGGTGACACAACTGCACAGTATATTTGTCTATGGGATTGTTTAAAAGACGGATTGATCTGAAAAACGCAACCAAAACTACCTATAGTGAAGACGATCTGAAGAAGCTGGATATGAACCATCTGCGTGAATATGTCCCACAGGGAGAGAAGCGTATCTATACGCCATTCCGGAAAGAGACACCGGGGGCATGGAAAACCCAGATGCGGGATCAGGCATTTGAAAAGATTCTTGATGATCATCTGTTTACCTTCAAGCATCTGCTCGTTATTCCGAATCCATATGGGGTTGCAGTGCAGACGGCACTTTTGCTGTTTAATACGTCGAAGACGTGTAAGGTGCGTTATCGCGTGCTGGGAAAGCAGGAGGGCTGTGACTATTGTGCAGAAACTGCGTATAATACGCGTCACAGGGTACCTGTGGTCGGTTTGTATAAGGGATATACCAATAAGCTGATCCTGGAGCTGATCGATGAGCAGGGAGAGGTGCTTTCACGCAGAGATCTGCGGAGCTATGCGAGAGACATCGCACTGAACCAGCAGAATATTGTAACAAAGGTGGAACATCAGAAAGCATCCCATTTTCCATTTACCGTGATCAACGGGATCAATTTTAATCCGATCGCATTGGATCAGATGGGAGAGGTGCGTTATGCCTTGCAGTTAAAAACCAACAAAATGGGTATGATCCCATTGGAGCAGGGTCGTTTTCTGTATGCTGATACAACGATCAGCCGTGCAGGCAAAAATGGTCATCCGGTGTCCTGCCAGTATCATGAGATGGACTACATGGGCCGTATCTATAAGACATATCTGATGGAGTATCCGATCGGACAGGCAGTCTGCCAGAAGGAGGATGCATTATTTGTCGTTTCGGCATCCGATGCAGAACATGAGGGTGACTGTATTCTGGAGATCGACAGACGCAACGGTCAGATTGTGCGTAGATGCGATCTCGCGGATATGCTGGGGGATCGTTACCGGGATCGGAAGACCTGGACACCGGTCAGTGATATGAAGATCTGTGCCGATGGACTGCTGCTTACTTTGAAGCGGCTGCATACAGTTTTACTGTATGACTGGACGGCACAGGAGGTTATCTGGGTAATGGGACCACAGGAGATCTGGGAGGGTTCCAGGCTGCAGGATAAACTCCTGAAGGAAGCACCGGATCAGAAGTGGATCACGTTGGTTCCGGAAAATACGCAGTATCAGTGGAAGGATGCGGATACGCTGGATATCTGGGTATACAGTATACAGAACCGGGGAACCTTATCGGTGTCTTCGATCGCAAAGAGCCTGGATTCACGGATCGCCGGATATCGTCTGGATCTGAAGGGAAGAACCTTTACGCAGCTGCGGGATCTGGACATGATCAAATCAAAGCGTTTTATCAATGCGATTTATGAACAGGAGGATCAGAGGATCCTGTCATTATCAGGGATGCTGGATCGCAGAAGCGAGTACTTAAAGAGCTGTCTGGAAGAGATTGACAGCCATACCAGCGATGTGATCAATCGTCTCCGTCTTTGTAAAACCTTTCGGGGGGGCTGGAGCTTTGCACCGGATATTGTGGACTGTGCAAAGC
>CAUCOL010000055.1 GCA_958444395.1 uncultured Lachnospiraceae bacterium | reverse complement strand
TCAAACTGACAGGTATCTCCCTCCCATATATTCTGATCCGAGAAATAACACCGTTTTGCCCCTCCCGGCATCCTCCCGTCTTTTGTATATAATACGATCTCATTCATAGCTTTCGGCAGGCGTCCCTGCGACAGATCACGTTTGGTCAGACTGGATGCCGAGCGCATAAACAGGTCGTCTCGAAGCAATGCTATGCTTTTGACTTCCTGCCCCTGTTCCTGATCCCCATAGACATATTTATACCCGTCACCCTCACCATAATAATAATTGATGTCATTCGCATAATCATACAGATCCACCTGTTCTACGTATTTTATGGACGCCATCTTCTGATGATCCTTCATGGTCAGCTCCCGGTTATCGGGATACCGCACGACCAATCGTGTATCTGATTCATGCAGAAAACCGGAATTGTCATATTTCTTAGTAATACGGTCATCGGCATTTACCAGCAGTTCTCCGATAAACAAAAACGAAGTGACCGCAGTGATCAGAAAGAAACAAAAAAACATTGCAGACCGCCCCTTTTGGGAACGTATATTTTTCTCTGCAAAGAAACAGGCAGCCGGACTGATCCATGTTTTTTTAACTTTTGCCACATCCTTCCGGGAAGAATTTTCTTCCTTTTTATCTGACTGCTTTTCCGGCGATGTTCCGCTTCGCTGTTCTCTTTCCCGAATCGCATGGTCATCTTCCACTTCAGATACGAAACCCTTAGTATTTTTTGTTTTCTTTCTACAGGTATCGAGTGCACCCTGCTCAGCCTCTGCCACCGGATGCACACCGTCTGCATTATGTACTACCAGTGTGTCACTGACCACCTCACCATCGTGAAGACGAATCTTACGGCTGACATACGGTTCTGCCTGGTCATAGTTATGCGTTACCATAATGACCAATTTTTCTCTGGCACATTCCCGCAGCAGTTGTACGATCTGCTCTCCTGTCCCACTATCCAGATTGCCCGTCGGCTCGTCTGCCACGATGATGTCGGTATTCTTTGCCAGCGCACGCGCAATAGAAAGTCTCTGCTTCTGTCCGCTGGACAGCAGTGCTGCTTTCTGCTTCGCCTGCTCCTTCAGACCGACCTTCTCCAGATATTCCAAGGCCTGCACTGCTGCATCTGCTTCCGGCATCCCCTGGATCACCAGTGCCGCCTTTACATTATCCAGCGCATTATATTGATTGATCAGACTGTAATCCTGAAAGATAAATCCGATCTTATCACGTCGGTATACTTCCCAATCCTGTGCATCATATTGAAACGTCGGCTCGCCTTCAAAGATCATTTCACCATCATCAAACGAATCCATCCCGCTGATAATATTTAACAGGGTAGACTTTCCGCCTCCGCTCTCACCGGTGATCGCAACAAATTCTCCCATCGCAAATGAAAGATTCACCTTACGCAGTGCCTGCGTCACCGATGTGTCGGAATAATAATACTTGCTGACATTCTGCAGCTGTAAGATCGTATTCCCCACTATGCTACTCCTCTCTTTCAAAAAAGGGACAGACCGGATTTCTCCAGGTATCTGTCCCTATTTCTAACGTATAAATCGTAATTATTTCTTCGCCACATCCAGGCGGATCAGGGCTTTCTTCAGTGCAAGCTCTGCACGAAGCATATCAACCTCTTTCTTGCCGCTTTTCAGCCGGCGTTCCGCTCTTTCCTTCGCCTCCTGTGCCCGGTGGATATCAATCTCCTCCGGCCACTCACAGGACTCGGCAAGGATGGTGACTTTATCTTTCTGAATCTGTACGAATCCGTCATGCATCGCTGCATCCCGGGTCGCTCCGTCTTTTTTGATATGGAGAATGCCCGGTTCCAGGATCGCTGTCAGCGGGATATGTCCCGGCAGAACACCGATCTCTCCCTCTGACGTCTTCATCTCTACCATATCGATCTGATCATCATAGAAGATCCTCGTTGGAGAGATAATCTGCAGATTGAATGTTTTGTCTGCCATAGGCCTCCTCATTTCCGCGCATCTGTCTACGCTGTCTTCTCTGCCATTCTTGCTACCACATCATCAATGCTGCCGGCATTCAGGAAATAGTTCTCCGGAATATCATCATGCTTTCCTTCGATGATCTCACGGAAACCACGGATCGTCTCAGTCAGAGGTACATACTGTCCCGGCAGACCGGTGAACTGCTCAGCTACATGGAATGGCTGAGACAGGAATCTCTGTACCTTACGTGCTCTGTTTACAACGATCTTATCTTCCTCTGACAACTCGTCCATACCAAGAATCGCAATGATGTCCTGCAATTCCTTGTACTTCTGAAGGATCTCCTGCACACCACGCGCCACCTGATAGTGCTCCTCTCCTACTACGTGAGGATCCAGAATACGAGAAGTAGACTCCAATGGATCTACCGCCGGATAGATACCCAACTCTGAGATTGAACGTGACAGTACCGTTGTCGCATCCAGATGGGCAAATGTATTTGCCGGTGCAGGGTCTGTCAAGTCATCGGCAGGCACGTAAACTGCCTGTACGGATGTGATGGAACCCTTCTTCGTAGAAGTAATACGCTCCTGCAATGCACCCATCTCTGTCTGCAGTGTCGGCTGGTAACCTACCGCACTCGGCATACGTCCAAGCAATGCGGACACCTCGGAACCTGCCTGTGTAAAACGGAAAATATTATCAATGAATAATAATACGTCTTTTCCGGAACGGTCACGGAAATTCTCTGCCATCGTAAGTCCTGTCAGACCCACACGCATACGTGCTCCCGGTGGCTCATTCATCTGACCGAACACCATAGTTGTCTTGTCAATAACACCGGATTCGATCATTTCATAATAAAGGTCATTACCCTCACGGGTACGCTCACCTACACCTGTAAATACGGAGTATCCACCATGCTCCTGCGCAATATTGGTGATCAGCTCCTGGATCAGTACGGTCTTACCTACACCGGCACCACCGAACAGACCGATCTTTCCACCCTTCTGATAAGGGCAGAGCAGATCAACGACTTTGATACCTGTCTCAAGGATTTCTGTTGCAGTAGACTGCTCCTCGAACGCAGGTGCTTTTCGGTGGATCGGATCATACTGTACACCTTCCGGTGCAGGTTTCTCATCGATTGGCTCACCCAGAACGTTAAACATACGTCCCAGCGTCGCCTCGCCTACAGGTACACTGATCGGGCCACCTGTGGCTACTGCTTCCATACCACGCACCAGACCGTCTGTCGGACCCATTGCGATACAACGCACGGTGTCGTCACCCAGATGCTGTGCAACCTCTACGACCAGCTTACCGCCATCCTTTAATGGGATGTTTACGGCATCATTGATCTCTGGAAGCTTCCCTTCCGGGAACTTGATATCAAGAACGGCACCGACGATCTGTGTCAGTTTACCTGTACTTAATTCTGCCATCTTTTATGTCTCACTCCTTTTTTATTTTACTGAATAGCGGATGCTCCGGCTATGATCTCTGTCAGCTCCTGCGTGATCGAAGCCTGTCTTGCCCGGTTATATTTCAGGGACAGGTCACTGATCATTTCTTCCGCATTGCTGGTTGCAGAATCCATCGCCTGCATACGCGCACCATTTTCACTGGCATAAGACTCTACCAATCCGCCAAATATCAGGCTATTGATATATTTCGGAACGATTGCATTTAAAGCCTCTTCCGGTTCCGGTTCATAATTCATCAGAGTAATCTTATCCAACGGGCTCTGATCTTCCTCCTGCTCCGATGCAATATCCTGTGCATCGATCGGAAGCAGCTTCACCATCGTCGGAATCTGTACTACGGTATTTTTGAAAATCGTATATACCAGGTAGATCTCCCCGATCTGTCCCATCGTAAACTGACTTAAGACTTCCTTTCCAATCTCCATCGCATCCTGATAGATAGGACCGTTCATCGCCTCAGAACAATCCGCATGCACGGTAAATCCGGCACGTTCCAAAGAGTCACGTCCCTTTGTTCCGACTGCATAGATCTCGGTATTCTGTGGTGTGAAGCGTTCATCCCTGGTCACCATCTTCACGATGTTGGAATTATAGCCGCCCGCCAGTCCACGGTTGGAAGAAACCACGATAACTGCCTTTTTATCCGACTGGCTTTTCTGCAGATAAGGATGGGACATCTCGCCGGATTTGGCGATCATGCCTGCCACCGTCTCATACATCGTATCGAAGTATGGTTTGGACTCCTCTGCCCCCTGCTTCGCTTTATTCAGCTTCACAGAAGAAACCAGCTTCATAGCCTTGGTAATCTGTCCGGTACTCTGGACACTTTCCTTACGCCTTTTTATATCTCTCATTGAGGCCATAATCGCTTACCATGCCTTTCTTATCGTCTGTCCCATATCTGGTACAGCACAAATCACACACCCGGTGTACTATTTGCTGTACCGGCACAGACCTTTCCATGCTACATTTATTTATTCTTCAGGAAATCTGCCTTAAATTCTTTAATACCCTGTACCAGTTTTTCCTCTGTCTCCGGCTTGATCTCACCCTCTGTGCGGATCGCTTCCGGTACCTCCGGATACTTGGTATCAATATATTCGAGCAATCCCTTCTCAAAGTCGAGAATGTCTGCCACCTCAACATCGATCAGGTATTTCTGTGTAGCCGCATAAATGATCATTACCTGATTCTCTACAGGCATTGGATTGTACTGATCCTGCTTCAGGATCTCGCGGATACGTTCACCCTGTGCCAGCTGTGCTTTTGTCTCAGGATCCAGATCAGAACTGAACTGAGAGAAAGATGCCAGCTCACGATACTGTGCCAGCTCGATACGGATCGGTCCGGAGATCTTCTTCATCGCCTTGATCTGTGCAGAACCACCTACTCGTGATACAGACAGACCGGCATTGATAGCCGGACGAAAACCAGAGTTAAACATCTCTGTCTCCAGATAGATCTGACCATCTGTGATAGAGATAACGTTTGTCGGAATGTATGCAGATACATCGCCTGCCTGCGTCTCAATGATCGGCAGGGCTGTCAGCGAACCGCCACCCAGCTTATCGGAAAGTCTGGCAGCACGCTCTAATAATCTGGAATGCAGATAGAATACATCACCAGGATATGCCTCACGTCCCGGTGGGCGCTTCAGCAGCAGAGACAGTGTACGGTAAGCTGCCGCATGCTTGGTCAGATCATCATAAATGATCAGTACATCCTGTCCGTTGTCCATCCACTCCTCACCGATCGCACAACCGGAGTATGGAGCAATGTACTGCAGGGGAGCCAGTTCACTGGCAGTCGCTGCTACGATCGTCGTATAATCCATTGCGCCAAATTCTTCCAGCTTCTTAACGATAGATGCTACCGTAGATGCCTTCTGACCGATCGCAACATAGATACATTTAACATTCTGCCCCTTCTGATTGATGATCGTATCGATCGCAATCGCTGTCTTACCTGTCTGACGGTCACCGATGATCAGCTCACGCTGTCCTCTTCCGATCGGCACCATCGAGTCAATCGCCTTGATACCCGTCTGCAACGGTGTATCTACGGACTTTCTGGAAATAACACCAGATGCTACTCGTTCAATCTGACGTCTTTTATCTGTATCAATAGGTCCCTTTCCATCAATCGGCTGTCCCAGTGCATTTACTACACGTCCTAACATCGCATCACCAACCGGCACTTCTACTACTCGTCCTGTTGTCTTAACGATATCGCCTTCATTGATATTCTTACGGTCACCTAAGAGTACAGCACCGACATTGTCCTCCTCTAAGTTCAGAACCATGCCGTAAATCTCATTTGGAAATTCCAGAAGTTCACCCTGCATCGCCTTTTCCAGACCATGTATACGGGCAATACCATCGGACACCTGTATAACCGTGCCGGTGTCAGCCACCTCAAATTTGGTGCTGTAATTTTTAATCTGTTCCTTGATAACGGAACTGATCTCTTCCGGTTTCAAATTCATGATACTCTTGCACCTTCTTTCAATTTATTGTTTATTCAGCTGGATCTTTGACAGGCTCTTCGCCATGTTGCCCAGCTCTGTTTTAATACTGCTGTCCACCACTCTGTCACCGATCTGGATCACCAGACCACCGATCAGTGAAGGATCCTCCCGATATTCCATCAGGAAAGAAACATAAGGTGTCGTCGCAAGCAAACGCTCCTCGATCTTTTCCTTCTGCTCCTGCGTCAACGGAACAGCAGATGTCACATATGCCTTGCCAATCTTTTTGTATTCTCTGACTCTGTCCACAAAATAGGACAAGATCGCATCGATCTCTTTGAATCTGCCTTTGCTCTCGATCGTCAGAATAAATCCGGTTATGTCATCACTGACTCTGCCTTTAAACACCGTCTCCAGTACAGAGGACTTCTCCTCGGCACTCATCTCCGGGTGGCACATCAGCTTTACAAACTCTTCATTGGCATCCAGCACCTGTTGGACTACCTCCACTTCTTCAAGCAGGGAATCCACTGCATTTTCTTCTACAGCGAGTTCAAACAAAGCCTCGCCGTATACATCGGATACTAACTTAGCCATGTTTCATCACCCATCTCTTTTAAAGTGTCGTCGATCAACTGTGACTGTGTTTTTTCATCTAAGGAAGATGCAACAATCTTGCCTGCCATTGCAGTGGCTACGGAGATCATCTCCTGCTTTACCTCATCTTTAACCCTGGACTTCTCCAGCTCAACCTCACGGTTCGCACGATCCAGGATACGGGCTGCCTCTTCTTTGGCATCATCTACGATTTCATTTTCCTTTTTCAGAGCTTTCTTTCTGGTGTCAGAAAGAATCTCCTCTGCTTCTTTATCAACATTTTTGAGTCTGGCATCATATTCTTCTTTAAATCCAATGGCATCGGCTTTTTCTTTTGCCGCAGTATCCATCTGCTCCTTAATCAGCGCTTTACGCTGCTCCATCAGCTTTCTTGCCGGATTGAACAGCAGATAGGATAACAGCAGGAACAGGAAAAACATTGCCACCAGTGTAATCAGCGAATCAAATAACACCTGCGGATCCAGTCCGAAAATACGGTCGCCCAGTCCGCTCTCTGCCAGAGCTACATTTATCAAACCACTCACTTCTCAGCCTCCTTTCGTTTTCTGCGTATAAGAGACAGGAATTACAATTTTCCAAGAAGTGGATTGGCAAACAGAAGGATCAGTGCAACGACCAGACCATACAGACCGGTTGTCTCGGCTACCGCCTGACCCAGAATCATTGTTGACATGATGTCACCCTTTGCACCAGGATTACGACCTACTGCAGAAGCACCATAACCAGCTGCAATACCCTGACCTACACCAGGTCCGATACCAGCAATAACTGCCAGTCCTGCGCCGATGGCAGAACCCATTAATACTAAACCTTCATTTGTTATATTCATTTTGATATCCTCCTAAATTCATTTCTTGCCGGTACAATAACCAATAAAGCTCTCTGTGCTAATGTACCGATCCCTTCATATTCTCTGTATCAGTCTTCCGGTATTCCGTCTCCTATCGCATCGGCTACGAAACACATCGTCAGCATACAGAATACATACGCCTGTATACATCCCGAAAATACATCCAGGTATGCATGCAGTGCTGCCGGCCATACCCAAGTCAGGAACTTTGGTAATAAACCGTAGATCAGACCCATCATAACGGTACCTGATAAGATATTACCGAACAAACGCAGCGACATAGACACCGGTGTCGAAAATTCACTGATCAGATTCATTGGGAAGAACAAAAAGATCGGTTCAAATAATCCCTTGATCTTGCCAAACTTCTGATAGCGGAATCCATTGATCTGGATCATAAACCATGTGATCACTGCCAACGGAAACGTGACACCAAAATCTGCTGTCGGAGCTCGAAGTCCCAGCAGTCCGGATAAGTTACATACCAGGATAAACAAAAAGAGCGCACTGACATAATTTCTGAAGCGAAGTGCTTTCTTTTTGCCCATCGAACCAGCTACCATCTTATCCAGCATCTCGACTATCAGTTCGATCGCATTCAAAAACGGTCCCGGTACTTCGTTTGGATCAGCCTTTCGTATCGCCCGGTTCGCGCAGATGGCAAATATCAGTATCCCCAGTATAATGATCAGCATAGAAATATGCGTCGTCGTCAGATATACCGGCTGGCCGAAAAACGACAGCTTCTTATAGCCATGTATAAAGAAATCTACCTGGCTGTCGTCCGCTGCATGTATCAGTCCTGCACTGCCCAGACTCTGTGAAATGCCTAAGACCCTGCTTCCCACATTCTCACCTTCCTTTGCTATTTGATTTTGTCGATCATCCAGAAGTCTCCTCCCATAAACAGAGAGGTCTGCATGATCTTTTTTATAAAATATAGTGCCTGTCATCCCCATATACAGCATGGCAGACAAGCCCTTTATTTTCCAAACATGCGATGAATCCTCGGCTGCAGTAATGCCGCAATCTTCAGTCCAAATATGCCAAGAACAACACCGATCGGATGGATATACCTGTACAAAAAAACGGACACCACCATAACGACCGCCATGATCGCCGTACGCTGCATCGCCGCAAACTGCGTATGCCTCTGAGCCCGTCCACTGTCCAGATCCAATGCGATATCCAGATGATGCACCATATGAAAAAGCAAACCTGCCGCCGTCACCATACCGACACCTACACCGGCTGCCACAGCCATCTTATGCTTCGCAGCGATCACCAGTACAAGCAGGATTACCGCAGACCAGAACACAAGCCCCGTCAATATTTCTTTTATCAGTTGTTTTGTCTGCTCCGTCTGTTTCAATCAAACAAACCTCCTACTTATCAGGGTCTTCGTCCGGGTGCTTCTTACTGTAATCTTTCAGATC
>CAUCOL010000054.1 GCA_958444395.1 uncultured Lachnospiraceae bacterium | reverse complement strand
TGGCGCGTGCGATGGCAGTACTGGATGGAAGGGATTTTGTAACAGCGCAGGATGTGCAGGACGTGCTTGTGGATGTGGCAGGCCACCGTGTACGCTTAAGTGCCCGTGCCAAAACAGAGGGAAAGAGCCTGACGGCATGTTTCACCGAACTGATCCTCCAGACGAAGAGTCCGAGAGTATAGAATATGCAGAGCAGTGAAGTGAGGTTCCGGATATGAAGAAAAGGATGTGGAAGCTGCGGCCGGTTCGGTTGTTGTGTTATTTACTGCTGGTTGGAATGACGGCTTTGTTATATGGCATACTAAGAAGTACATTTCTTATGATTCTTCTGGTCTGCATGGGAGTATTTCCGGTCGTTTCCCTGGTGGTGCTTTGCATGGTGACAAAGCATTGTAAGATCACAGCCGGGACGGACCGGGCTGTCTGCCGTCAGCGTGAGAATGTACAGTTTTGTTTATGCATACAGAATCCATTGTGGGTCGGCTTGCTTGACTGCCGTCTGCAGATCCGGGTGGAAAATGTGTTTCGACAGAAGGAGGAGCGGATCGAAGCAGCGATGCCGGCTGCTTTCCATCAGAACAATGAAATGCGCATTATGACACAGATGCATGCACTGGGAAAAGTACAGGTCCGGGTAGAGTCAGCCTGGTTTCAGGGAATCATGGGCATCGTCTGTCTGCGTCAGCAGACAGTAGAAGCTGCTGCTGACGTGGCGGTGCTTCCGGTGCAGCATCCTGCCGGGGAAGATTGGAGCGAAGGGTTACAGGGAAGCACGGAAACGATGGAAAGCAGTCAGAAGGGCAGTGATTATGCACAGATCAGTGATATACGTGTATACAGACCAGGCGACCGTATGCGGGATGTACACTGGAAATTATCAGCATGGCAGGATGACCTTCTGGTCAAAGAGAGAGTGGCGATGGCAGGAGAGACATTGACGATACTGATCGATCTGCCACAGGATATCAAAGGCGCAGAAGAGGTGCTGAGCTATACGTATGGCATGTGCTGCTATTGGATTATGCAGAATGTACCGGTACAGATTGCCTGCTGGGATCAGCCGGATCTGCAGTTTGTCCTTCAGTCCTGCAGTACAACAGACGATGTCGATCAGGCGTTGATACGGATCGTATCGATAGATCACAGGCTACATGTCTGTGACAGGGCGATTACGTATATGAACAGCTGCTATCCATATCTGCAGACCTATCTGATCGTATCGCAGAAGGACGGAAAGGTGCAATGGGGAATACAGGAAAATGATATTTGACAAGAAAAAAAGAAAAACCACAGATAGCGGGATCATGGAGGGGATACAGCTGGTCCCGTCTGCCGATGCACAGATTGAACCACGTCAGAAAACATTGATTTTAAAGGGAATCCTTGTGTATTTTCTGGTGATGGGAGGAATGGGCTGTTACCTGTCGGCCTTTTCCGTAGACTATCATAAGTGGACACTGCATCTGGTTCTTCTGGCAGTGGCATTATTCTGTGCTCTCCTGTATTATACGGTTCGGTGGGAGAATGCAGGGTATCTGTTGCTGCTGTTGGTCATGTCGGTAATCGCATATTATTTTAAGACGTATATTAACAGTGGATTCTATGCAGTTTTAAATGATGTGGCGGAAGAGGCCTCTGCTTATTTTGGAACAAATGCCATGCGAAGCTACGGGGAACAGGTGTCAAACCGTACTCTGGCAATTACGATTGCCATGTGCTATGTCGGAGGGGTCTGTATCGTGCTGATCAATGTGTTGATCTCCCGGAGAATGCAGTATCTGACGATGCTTATGCTGATTATGGGAATCCTGCAGGTGCCGTTATATTTGGAGCTGGAGCCGGATCTGTTCCACACGGTGATGCTCTATGGCGGCATCTTTATGGCATATGTGATCCGTGGCAGTGGACATTATGGCTTATCCTACAATAATTCCGGTTATCGGTGGGAGAATAACGGAAAGAAAAAAAGTATCAGCTATACTTACAATGTGCGGACGATGGCAGGCAGCTCCCTGCTGATCCTGCTGGTCTGTCTGGTGACAGCTGCGGTGACGACAGCCGTTTACCCTGTCCAAAGAACAGGACAGAAGAAGGAAAGCCATCTGAAGCAGCAGACAAAGGATATTATGCAGAATGTGTATCTGCTGGGACTGGCAGGACTGTTTAATTTTTATCCCAATACCGGTGGTCTGACCAGCGGTAAGCTGGGTGGTGTCAGTTCGGTCAGACTGGATTACAATCCGGATCTGGATGTCATATTCCGTCCATACACGTCAGACAGGATCTATCTGAAAAACTTTACCGGAAAAGAATATCTTCCGTATGAAAACCGCTGGGGAAGGGAAGAACTGACAAAAGAAAAAGGGGGTACAAAGGAGGCGGAATACTGGGAGAAAAAATATCAGAAAAAGGAAGGGGCAAAAGGACGGATCGACGTAAAAAATATTGCGGCAGCTGTGGGCAGCTATCTGCCATATTATACAAAGCAGCTGGATCAGAGTGTTTATCCCGGGGAGACGAAGTCTTACTCCTTTTATCCGATGCAGTCAGACGGTACGAAGAAAAATACCGGCAATAAGAAAGAGAAAAAGAAGACAACAGAGTCGATCGACCGTTCGGTATGGCTGGATGTGCCGGAGGAAAACAAAGAGGTGATCGAAGCCTTCTGCAGACAGGCAGGACTGTCCGGGACACCACAGGAGATTGTAAACCAGCTGTCCGCATATTATCAGGCCAACATTCCCTATACATTGCAGCCTGGGATCACACCGCAGAATAAAGATTTTATCAATTATTTTCTGGCGGAAAATAAGCGTGGTTACTGTGCACATTTTGCCAGTGCGGCAACACTGATCTTTCGAAGTATGGGGATTCCGGCACGCTATGTGGAAGGATATGCGATTGATACAGCGGATCTGTCAGAGGATGGCAAGATCCGCCGGGACATGGATGCAGACCGGTACTATCAGGGAAAGGCAGAGCTGGATGCCGATGCAGTGGTCGAACTGGAGGTAACAGATGCCTCTGCACATGCCTGGGTCGAAATCTATGATGATGTGACCGGATGGACGCCGGCAGATGTAACACCGGCATCCGATGAGGAGGAAACGGCATCCGGCGGAATATGGCAGATGCTGATGCATCTGCTGCGCGGTGCCTCGACAGGAAAGGATCAGACAACGTCGGACACATCGTCTGCTGCCGGAAAAGCGGTGGCAGATGAAAACAGCAGGCGTGTGTCTTATATGGCATTGACCGTGCTTGCCGGGCTGCTGCTTTGCGCGCTGCTTGGACAGTGGATCGTGCGGTACGCATACTTTCAATACCGGCTGCACATGGCAGACAATAATGACCGGCTGATCCTTTTATATGGCAGATATATGCATCGTGTGCTTCACAGACACAGGGAGGCTGCCGGTCTGGTCAACTACCGGCAGCAGATCAATTGGCTCTGCAGTCAGGGACTCTGGACATTGGATGATGAGCAGAAAGAAGAATGCATCCGTATTCTGGAGCAGGCAGGCTTTTCAAACCGGCAGATCCGGCAGGAGGAACTTGAAATGGTTTCAAGTCATTTTGCGTGACTAATTGTGGCAGATGTGTTAAAATATAAAAGATTGTGATAGTAAAGTCGCATTGGAAATCAACAGCGGCTTCACAGATGGCTGCCGGAAACGGAAGAGAGGACCGGCGCAGTCTTTTTGGAAAAGAAAGGAAATAAAATATATGAATGCAAAGAACCGTGAACTGTTTTTCGGAGATGATGAGGATGTAGTAATAACACTGACGGATGAGACCGGCAGAGATGAGGATTATCTTGTGGTGGCATCCTTTGAGATCGAAGAACTGGAAACAGAATATTTCGCTGTAATGTCCGTAGATGAAAACGGGGAGAACCAGGATGGGGAGATCCTACTGCTTCGTTATCTGGAGGATGAAGAAGGCGAGGCTGTGATCGAGCCGATCGAAGATGAAGAAGAGGGTGAGATTGCATCACAGGCATTTTCACAGCTTCTGAAGGAAGGTGCGATCGAAGGTCTGGGACTGGATGAGGATGATGACGATGAGGAAAGCGGAGATGACGATGATTATCTGGGAGATATAGGCTCTATCTTTCCGGGAGTGTCCATTGACAAATAGGAGCTTGAGTTCAGGTGGCAGGGAAGACATCTGGCGGGATGGAGAGAGAGATGGAAGAAAAGAAATTAGAGCGTAAGCTGCAGTTTGCCGTATTGATCGATGCGGATAATATCAGTTCCAGCTATGCGGCGACGATATTTGACGAGCTGAGCCAGTACGGTGTGGCAAGCTGCCGCAGGATTTATGGGAACTGGTCAAAGAATAATTCATGGAACCGGAACATTCTTCTGGAATATTCGATCCTGCCGGTGCAGCAGTTTGAGTATACGACCGGAAAGAATTCGACGGATATGGCAATGGTCATAGATGCGATGGATCTGTTATATAAAGGGACTGTTGAGGGTTTCTGTCTGGTGACGAGCGACAGTGATTTTACCAGACTGGCGATGCGTCTGCGGGAGGAACAGAAATACGTACTGGGCATGGGGGAGTCCAAGTCCCCGAAAGCACTGGCGCGTTCCTGCAATAAATTTATTCACTTGGATCTGATCGGCAGCAGTGATCCGGAGGAAGAAAAAATGGAGAAGAGTAGCCGCGGAGAGGAAGCGCAGGCACAGGAGCCGGCAGATGCAAAAGAATCGGATGGCAGTGTCACAGATCTCCGGCAGATTGAGGATACGATCCTGACAGCGGTGAACAGCAGCGAAAAGCAGATGGTCGATCTGGGGGAGATGGGAAATATTCTTGCCAATAAATACCCGGATTTTGACGTGCGTAATTACGGTTATACCAAGCTGAGTGTTTTGATCAAAGAGTTTAAAAAGTTAAATGTACACAAGGATGGCAATCATTATGTGGTTGAAATGGCACAGAAGGAGATCCCATCACAGAAGATGATCGAGGAACAGATCATTCAGATCCTGAAGAAACGGAAGAAGGAGCTGGAGAATCCTGTGGTTTACCAAGAGATTCGTAAATATTATCCGGAGTTTGATTACAGGGATTACGGATTTTCGAGATTTTCCAAGTTTCTTAAGAGCATGAAGGGACTGAAGGTATCACAGAATAACGATAAAGTACAGATAAAATAAACAGCACATTACTTTTTGGGAGAAAGGATGGGGACGATGGATAAAATAATCCTGATCGTAGACGAAGACAGTACCGTGGCAGAAGATCTGAAAAAGATATTGACAGGCTATGAGTGCCTGGCGTTTGACGCCGGAGAACAGGCACTGCAGTACATAGAAGAGCATAAGGGGCGGATCAGTCTTCTGATCTGTGGCCCGCAGCTAAAAGATATGGATGGATATACTCTGCTGGAGAAAGAACATGTGATCTGGCAGGAAGATCTGATCCCGAAGCTGATGGTCGTTGATGCAGAGCAGCAGGAACAGGTGAAGAAAGCATTTGAATACGGTGCAAAGGATATTCTGATCCGTCCGGTCGATGCCGTGATCGCCAAGAACCGTATTGATAATGTGCTGGCGTTCAGTGCATCGAAAGAGCTGCATAATGTGATGGAAGACATCGTGGAACAGACGATTGAGGAAAATATTAACAATCTGGGGATCTGTACCTGTCCAATCTGCAGAAGAGATCTCCTGAGTCTGGTGTTGAACCGCGTTCCACCGAAGTATGTATCCTCCCGGAAGGGAGCAATGCTGACTAAGGTAGGCAGTGACATGTCTTATGATTCCAAGATCACGTTGGTCACAGAGATTGCAAGATGTGCACAGATCGTTAAGGAAAATCCGAATCATTAGCTTGACTTTTGAGGAAAGATGTGTTGTTCTATAAGGTAGAGAAAAAATAAAAGATGAAAGGTAAGGTTAATAAAGATGAAAGTATCCAGATTAGTAGGATCAAGATATAAGGAGAAACCGGCAGACTGCGTGATCGACAGCCATGCACTGATGGTACGCGGCGGTTATATGAAATACGTTGGAAATGGTATTTATTCTGAGTTCCCGACACTGCGCCGTATCACCGCTAAGATCGAGCAGATCATCCGTCAGGAGATGGATGCGATCGATGGACAGGAGGTATTATTCCCGGTGGCACTGCCTGCTGATCTGTGGGAGGAGTCAGGCCGTTATGAAAGCGTGGGCAGTGAGCTGCTTCGTTTTACGGATCGTAACGGTTCTAAGATGGTTCTTGGCATGACACATGAGGAGGCTGCAGTACACCTTGTCAGAGAGTATGCCCAGACGTATACAAAATACCCGTTTATGATCTATCAGTTCCAGAGAAAATTCCGTGACGAGGCAAGACCAAGAGCCGGAATGATCCGTGTGCGTGAGTTTACAATGAAGGATGGGTATTCCTTCCATACATCCCAGGAGGATCTGGAACGCTATTACGATATCTGTTATAAGGCATATAACCGTATCTTCCAGAGAGCCGGTGTACCGGAGGTGGTAACGGTTGCTTCGGATTCCGGTATGATGGGAGGCAGCCTTTCTCATGAGTATATGCTTCTGACACCGGTCGGAGAGGATTCCATTGTATTATGCGATTCCTGTGACTACAGAGCAAATATGGAGGCGGCTGCCAATATTATTTCAAATGAAGCCGGAGAGACACAGGAGCTTCAGTGCATCGAGACACCAGACTGCAAGACGATCGAGGATGTATGTAACTTCTTAAAGAGCGATGTAAAGACATCCTGCAAAGCAGTTGTTTATCAGAAGAATGAAGATGATGCTTATGTCGTTGCCTTTGTTCGTGGCGATTATGAAGTCAATGAGACGAAATTGAGAAATCTGGTTGGTGCAGAACTGCATCCGGCAGAGATCACAGAGGACTGCGGACTGGTAGCCGGTTATATCGGACCATATCAGATCACAGAGAATGCACAGGTAGTTATCGATGTATCTCTGAAGGGGATCGCTTCTATGGTAGCCGGAGCCAATAAAGAGGGCTATCATTATACGGGACTGAACCTGGAGCGTGATCTAGGTGAGGTGACATATGCAGATATTTCCAAGATTCAGGAAGGTGGCGTATGCCCTTGCTGTGGAAAGAAGACGATTAAGATCAAACGTGGTATCGAGGTAGGAAACATCTTCCAGCTGGGTACCAAATATACAAAATCCATGAATATGCAGTATACTGATGAAAAGGGTGAACTGCATTATCCAATCATGGGATGCTACGGCATCGGTGTGGGTCGTCTGGCAGCATCCATCTGTGAAGCACATCATGATGAGTATGGTCCGATCTGGCCGATCACGATCGCACCGTGGGAGATTCAGGTATGCTGTCTGCGTGTAGATGATGAAGCGTCCAAAGATGTGGCAGATACCTTATATAAGGAACTGCAGCAGGCGGGTGCAGATGTGATCTATGATGACAGAGATGTCCGTCCGGGTGCTATGTTCTCCGATGCGGATCTGATCGGTGCACCGATCCGGGTTGTAGTAAGTCCTCGTAACCTTAAGGAATCCTGTGTGGAGATCACGACCAGAGATAAATCCGTCAAAGAGATGATTCCGGTAGAGCAGGCGAAAGAATATATTCTGAACCTGAAACAGAAGCTGATCGATGACATTAATGCAAAGGTAGAAGCATAGAATAGCATTGGCCGGACAGGAAAAGGGCTGAAAAGATACAGAGAATGGATGGTATCTTCAGAAGAAACAGGAAATAGGAAAGAAATAAAGGAGCTGTCATGCAGACAAAGGCATGATGGCTCCTTTCTGAATCATTTGGAAAGGTAGGGAATACTAATTATGGTTACCTGGTTAGCACGTCACTTTATAAAGGATTGGGATGAGTATGGTTCGATACGTGTCAGACAGGCGTATGGGGCTCTCTGTGGGTGTGTAGGCATCCTGTTTAATGTGTTGTTGTTTTTGGGAAAGTTTCTGGCGGGAACTCTGAGCCATTCGATCGCGATCACGGCAGATGCATTTAACAACCTGTCTGATGCAGGATCATCCGTGATCGTACTTCTGGGATTTCGCATAGCAGGGCAAAAGCCGGATTCGGAACATCCCTTCGGACACGGCAGGATCGAATATCTGTCCGGACTGATGGTAGCAGTGGCGATCATACTGATGGCATTTGAGCTGATCCGCAGTTCCTTTGATAAGATTCTGCATCCATCGGCGATTGCTTTCAGCTGGCTGTCTGTCGGGATTCTCGCCGTCTCGATTGCAGTCAAGGGATATATGTTTTTCTATAACTGGCGGATCGGTCAGAAACTTGCCAGTGCAGCGATGAAAGCGACAGCAACAGACAGTATCAGTGATATGGGAGCAACGACAGTGGTGCTGGCGGCTACATTGTTGGCGCATTTTACCGGTGTGCAGATTGATGGATACTGCGGTATTCTGGTGGGAGGTTTTATCCTGGCAGCTGGGATCAGCGCCGCCAAAGAAACCGTTGATCCGCTGCTGGGACAGCCGGCAGATCCGGCACTGGTGCATCAGATCGAAGAAATCGTAATGGAACCGGAGCAGATCCAGGGCTACCATGATCTGATCGTGCATAACTATGGACCGGGACGTCTGATGATCTCACTGCATGCGGAGGTGTCTGCCGATGGAAACCTGCTGCAGCTGCATGATGTGATCGATCTAGTAGAGCGCAGGCTGTCAGAACAGCTTGGCTGTAGTGCCGTGATCCATATGGATCCAATCTGCACCGGAGACGAGCAGACCAATCATGCCAGGGCAATGATCCGGGAAAAATTGGCGCAGATTGATCCGGCACTTACCTTTCATGACTTTCGCATGGTGATCACTTTTAAAAGATAGTAACTTTATCTCAGCTGATAAATACC
>CAUCOL010000053.1 GCA_958444395.1 uncultured Lachnospiraceae bacterium | reverse complement strand
TATACGCTGTCAGATTGCGAACATATTCTTTTGGCTCTGCCACCACTGCTTTATTTCTAGAATAAAATAAAGAAGCCTTCATTCCCTTTACCAGCTGTTCCATTTCAGCGGTCGAGATCGTCTCATGCTTCTGCAGATATTTCTTTACACGCTCCGCCCCTTTGGCATACAGCATCCGTGTCAGATCCCTTGACTGGTTCTGCTGCTTTAACAGTCCCCATCCATATACAATCGCTGTCACAACTGCCATTAACAAAATGGCAATTCCTATCACAACCGGTCTTGACATGCCCTATTCCTCCTTTGCACCCTCTTTGCTGTATACAATATAATGATTTACCTGAAGTGTCTTTAAAAACGTCACCAGCCGCTGTACCACAGGTTCTGCCTTCTTTCCAAACTGCTTATGCATCTTTTCGGATAATGCATACACATTGGTCTTACCATCCAGCAGCTGCCACAGATAGCTTCCATATTCATCCAGTTCAATATAGCTGTACCTCGGCTTTTTAAAGAAGATCTGTGCGATCCGGTGATAAAATCCCTTATTCACAACGGTCACTTCCACCCTGCCATTTTCCTTGACCCGCCAGCCAAAATCCGGATTCCGGACCGGAATATAATCCATATAATTATCTGCCTGCTTTTTTCCCATTCTGATAACCACACCTTTCAAAAAAAGAAGGAAGCCAACCCTTTCCGGTCAGCGTTCCCTCTCTTTTGTTTTGTCATTGTCTGTCAATTACTTTGTTTCTGTCTTTTTTTCTTTTCTAAATACGGTAAATTTTAACAGTGTAAACAGTAATAATGCAAAGAATACCAATCCTGTGATATTACTTGCAAGTACCGTATTATCTCCCAGACGTGCCGGAAGCAGGCTGCCAATCACAACGCCCAGTGTATCTCCCTGTGCTTTCATCGGGATCACGGCAAAGACAGCCAGAAGGATTCCTACCAGACCTTCCCCGGCAATCATACCGGCACTGTATAAGATACCATTGTCCACAGCCGCTTTCTTTGCTTCTTCGCTGGCCTTCTTTCTCTTCTCAATCCACAGACGGATCAGACCACCAACCATCATCGGTGTCGATAAATAGATTGGCAGATACAGACCGATTGCAAACGGAAGCACCGGAATGCCAAGAATCTCTACTACGATCGCAATAAATACGCCGACGCCAACCAGTGTCCACGGAAGATTTCCTCCCATAACACCTTCTACCAGTACTTTCATCAGCATAGCCTGCGGAGCAGGAAGCTCTGCTGTACCATAGCCCCATGCTGCATTCAAAAGATACAGGATGCCGCCGATAGCGATTGCGGCGATCAAACCGCCGATCAGCTCACCGATCTGCTGCTTCATCGGTGTGGCACCTACGATATATCCTGTTTTAAGATCCTGCGATGTATCACCTGCCATAGCGGCAATGATACAGATAACCGTACCGATCGTGATCGCCGAAACCATTCCGCTGGCACCACTGTGACCGGTTGCTTTCAAGATCAGACAGGCGAACAGCAGTGTTGCGATCGCCATACCGGATACCGGATTGTTACTGCTTCCTACGATACCAACCATACGGGAAGATACCGTTGCAAAGAAGAAGCCGAAGATTACGATCATAAAGGCTCCAAGCAGGGATACCGGAATCGCCGGCAACAGCCAGATAATAACTGCGATCAGGATCGAACCGCCCAGTACAAAGACCATCGGAATATCACGATTCGTACGTGATACCGCAGTGTCCGTTTTAAAACTGAATCCTTTGATTGCTTTTGCAAAGGTCTTCACGATCAATGGCAGGGATTTGATCAGACTGATAATACCGCCTGCCGCTACAGCACCCGCACCGATATAACGCACATATTTGCTCCAGATACCGGATGGTCCTGCCTGTGCATACAATTCACCGACCGTAACATCTGCCGGATAGATCACAATATCCCGTCCAAACAGATAGATCAACGGCATGATAACAAACCATGCCAGTGTACCGCCCGCAAACAGGTAAGAAGAAATCTGCGGTCCGCAGATAAAACCAACACCTGCCAGTGCCGGAAGGACATCCATACCGATAGCTGAACCCTTGTATGGTTTAATGTCAAAGTTGATCTCACTAGGGAATAACTTCAGCCCGTCAGCCAGAAACTTATATACTGCCGCAATACCCAGTCCGGCAAATACAGTACCCGCTTTTGCGCCGCCCTCTTCACCGGCGATCAATACTTCCGCACATGCCTGTCCTTCCGGATATGGCAGTGTTCCATGCTCTTCCACGATCAGTGCAGAACGCAGTGGGATCATAAATAAAACACCCAGTACGCCACCGCAGAGCGTGATCATCATAATCTCTAACAGATTTGGTTTTGTGCCGATCCCTTCCTCTGCCCACATAAATAAAGCCGGCAGAGTAAAGATCGCACCGGCTGCCAGTGATTCACCAGCAGAACCAATCGTCTGAACCATATTGTTTTCCAGAATCGAATCTCTCTTTAATACAAAACGGATAATTCCCATGGAAATAACCGCTGCAGGAATCGACGCAGAAACCGTCATACCGACACGCAATCCCAAATATGCATTGGCTCCACCGAATACTACTGCAAGCAG
Source organism: uncultured Lachnospiraceae bacterium (assembly GCA_958444395.1). GTDB lineage: Bacteria > Bacillota > Clostridia > Lachnospirales > Lachnospiraceae > Jutongia. The sequence continues at coordinate 6,337 of CAUCOL010000053.1, read as the reverse complement.
CATACCCAGTACAATGGAGACCACCGTAAATTCAGGAACGACTTTATCGGCCGGAATATATGGCTTAAATTCGTCTTTCTTGTCCATTATCTTTCCTCCTTCGTTACTTTTATAAACAAGACATCAACTGCACCATTATATGGTAACGAAGCACAAACTGCAATAAAAAAAATAAAATTTCGGACACTTTTGGTTAATATTAATAAGTCTAACCCCTGGTTTTCTGTTTGTTTTTACTGAAAAATATCTCTGCCAGCTGACCGGTTGTCATCGCTTCGCGCTCTGCTCCGGTGATATCCAGCATGATCTTTCCACTGTCCAGCATGATCGTACGCTCTCCATAATCCAGTGCATATTCCATATCATGTGTGATCATCAATGTCGTAATCTTATTTTCTGTTACGATTTTCTTCGTCATCGCCATAACTTTTTCTGCTGCCCCGGGATCGAGTGCCGCTGTATGTTCATCGAGCAGCAGCAGCTTTGGCTTGGCAATTGTCGCCATGATCAGGGACGCCGCCTGCCTCTGTCCACCGGACAGCAGTCCGATCTTTGTTTTCATGCGATCCTCCAGTCCCATCCCCAGGGTCGAAAGAACCTCTCTGAAATACGCACTGTCTTTTTTATTCAGTGCAAATAAAGATCTGGATGCTTTCCTAGTATATGCTAATGCCAGATTTTCTTCAATGGTAAGATTTGGTGCTGTTCCGCGCAATGGATTCTGGTATAAACAGCCTATATTAAAAGCACGTTTGTAATCCTTCTGCGAGGTAATATCTTCTCCGTCCAGCAGGATCTTTCCCTGATCCAGCACAAGCTTGCCCAGGATTGCGTTAAACATCGTCGATTTACCGGAACCGTTGCTTCCAAGCACGGTTACAAATTCGCCCGGCGTTACGGTCAGTTCCAATCCGTCCAATGCTGTTTTTTCATTGGCTGTACCTGCTTCAAACTTCTTTACCAGACCTTTTAATTCTAATGTAGAGCTCATCTGGCACCTCCTTTTGCCGACTGCTTTTTCAGAAGCATCGGAACACATAATGCAAGAACAACGATCACGGCAGATAATAATTTCACGGCATAGCTTGGCATATCGATCTTATAAGCCACCTGAATGATCACGCGGTACACCAGAGAGCCTGCCGTTACCGCCAGAATGCCATTTGTAACACTGCGGTTTCCAAAGACTGCCAATCCGATGATCACGGAAGCCAGTCCCATGACCAGCATACCGTTTCCACAGTTTAAATCGGCATATTTCTGATATTGACAGAGCAGCGCGCCGGAAAATGCCACCAGTGCATTGGAAAGCATAACACCGCTGATCCGCGCCAGATCCGCATTGATCGAGGAAGAACGTACCATTTCTTCATTATCTCCGGTCGCAATGATCGTCATTCCCTTCCGGGTACGGAAAAAGACTGCCAGGATCACACACAGGATCACAACCAGAATACCGGTCAGGATAAATGCCACCAGATTGGAATCCATCGTCCCTCCGGTCAGCTTCAGAAAATTCTTATAAATGGTCGGTGCCGTCTCATTGACGTCCACTCCCAGTGAATTTTTCGTTTTATACTGCAGATACAGATTGGACTGTCCCCCCAGTACAGCATAGTTGACTGTATACAAACCGGTCATCGTCAGGATACCGGACAGGATCGGCTCAACCTTCAGTCTCGTCTGCAGTACACCGGTCACAATTCCTGCCAGAGCACCTGCCAGCACTCCCGCCAGGAGTCCCAGCACCGGATGTCCCTGGATCGTTACAACAGCACATACCGTCATACCTACCACAAAACTTCCCTCTACCGTCAGATCCGGTGTTTTTAATATACTAAATGTTAAATATACTCCCAGTGCCATCGGCGCATAGATCAGTCCCTGTCCCAGTGCGGAAACAAGCATTCCCAGAATTGCTCCCATTGTGTTCCTCTCTTTCTATTTTGCGTTAAAATGACTGGTTCCGTCTTCCTCTACCAGTACATCAAATCCATCATAAGCAGCATCCGGATAATTGCCACCAAACTTCTTAACAGCCTGCATATTCACATATTTTGCATAATCGGAGATCGTCTCGTAAGGAAGATCTGCCGGTTTCGTGCCATCTGCGATCTTTAATACCATATCAGCCACCTGCTCACCTAACTGGACGTAGTTGACACCAACTGTTGCAAAGCCGCCATCAGCTACCATAGAATCCGCACCACAGTAGATTGGAATCTGTTTTGCATAAGCTGCATCTGTATAAGTAGACATTGCGGATGCGATCGTATTGTCATTTCCTGTATACAATGCATCGACGCCCTTTGCGATCAGAGATTCTACCGCCGTCTGAAGCTCGGATACATTTGCAATCGATACCTCTTCGTATGCGATCTTATTGTCATCACAGTATTTCTTTGCCGCCGTGATCGTGGATACGGAGTTTGTCTCACTGGATGTATATACAAAACCGATCTTTTTGCAGTCCGGCTGGAAGTTAAAGATCAGCTTGACGATCTCGTCTGCGGGAATGTTATTGGATACGCCAGTAATGTTGCTGCAGTCATCCCCTGCCAGTCCGGCTGCTACCGGATCCGATACGGCAGCAAATACGATCGGTGTGTTTGTTCCATCATATACTGTCTTGGCAGACTGTGCCGTAGAGGTTGCGATCGGTACGATGATGTCTGTTCCATCTGACTTATAGTTCTCCAAGATCGTATTGATCGCTGCCGTGTCCCCATTTGCATTATCCGTAACGACCTTAATCTTCTTACCGGATTTCTCCAGCTTGGATACGATCGTATCACGGATCTGATCCAGGGAGGAATGAGACATTGGCTGTACGATTGCCACTGTCATTTCCTTATCTGTATCTGCGCTCTCCTTTTTCTGCGCTCCACAGCCTGTCATCAGGACTGTGCCTGCCATCAGACTCATTGCCACTAAAGTGCTTACGATTCTCTTTCCTGTTTTTCTCATCTTTCTTACCATTTCCTTTCTTATTTTGCATCGTCTTTCTGTCAACTATTTGGTACGGCAGAACATTCGATCAAGTTCCCTGATCATCTGCATGTTCTGACCGGATCCTCCTGTTTTACTCTGCCCTATGTGCCCGGCTTCCTTTTTCGATATGCTGACGGATAATAGCGCAGGACGCAGCGAACAATTCTTTCTCCTGCTGATCCATCGGTACTTCGATCACCTTTTCAATACCATTCTTCCCGATCAGGCAGGGTACCCCACAGTGCACTCCTTCCTGCCCGTACTCTCCCTGCAGATAGACAGAAGCCGGCAGGATCTTCTTCTCATCCCGCAGAATACATGCTACCATCTCACAGAGTGCTCTTCCGATCCCGAACTCTGTTGACTTCTTGCCCTCAATGATCGTCATGCCTGCCTGTCTCGTAGCAGTAAGAACCTTTTCTCTGGATATGTCATAGGCATCGATCCCCAGTCCGCCGATCCGGATCGCTGAAAATGGGATCATAGAAGAATCCCCATGCTCTCCCATTGAAAATGCCTGGATCGACCGGCGGGACACCCCTGTCTCCTCGCTCAATACTCGGATCAGTCTGGCAGTGTCGAGCAATGTACCGGTACCAAATACCCGGCTTCGATCCATATGAAGTCCTTTTCTGACATAGTCGGCTACCACATCCGCCGGATTCGTGATCGTGACCACAATTCCGGAAATCTTTACGTCTTTTAGATCCTGCAGCAGCACATCCAGCATGGCAATCGAGCTGTCTAGCAGATCCAGTCTGGTCTGCCCCGGTTTTCTCGGCTCGCCGATGCTGATCACTACAACATCTGCTTCTGCGCAGTCGGCATAATCACCGCCCCGGACGATCACATCACCCGGTGCAAAACTGATGCTGTCTGCCACATCCATAGCCTGTGCTGCCGCTTTGTCAGCATCCTTATCGACCAGCACGATCTCTTCGCACACGCCGGACTGCGCTAGTGCGTATGCACAATGGGACCCCACATGACCGGCGCCCAGGATCACTACTTTTCTCTGTTTCTCTATCAATCTCATACACCTCCGTCTAAACAAAAGGGCAAAACCAGCGTTTTGCCCTGCAAGAATTGCTTGCAATTCTCGTTGGCTTCACTCCATGTTGTGAACAATTTCCTATAATGTAAAAAATCCCTGACAGATAAAGCCTGCGCTCTATCTGTCAAGGACGGGTTAATCATATAATCCGCGGTGCCACCTTGTTTCATGAAAATCTTTTCATGCTCTTTTCAGAATACCAATATATTCCTGACAACTAACGTGTGTCTCACGTCAATGCTAATAAGCAGCTGCCTTTCACATCGCCCTCCGTGGCCCATTTAACAATCTGCGTTCTATCCGGTTTCCAGCAGTCCAGACTCTCTGTCAGTGCAACAATCGTTTTTACTTCCACATCATCGGTTTCACAACTCCGCTATTCAATTCACAAATTCTAGTATACACTCTTTGCGTCAAAAATCAACCTCTAAAATGACGTTTTCTTTATTTTAATACTTCCTGCTCCATCTCACCATTGTAAGAAATCAAAGAAATCGTACCATCCTCTCTGGTACGATAAATACAGCTTCCATCCTGTGATATTGTCTCTTCCTCTGAAAGAACCACCTGTGTATCTGCCGTCTGGGCAGACACCGGCCGATACTGCGCCCCTGTAATGGCAGGCAAAGCACTGCAGCTGTTACTATGGCAACAATCCTTCTACTCTTCATAGGTTTCCTCTTTTCTCTGTGCGGTCACTTTCTTACTATTTCTCTGACCTCCGACTCTCTGCGCCTTCTCTCCCTATAACGAATTAATATTGTAACCATAGTAACATATAAACTGCTTTGCATCTATAAATATAATTATTTTCGACATGTTTTTTGCTCTTTCGACACTTTACGAATGCAGAGCATGCATACCGGCAGAATATAGATGCATGCTGATACCCAGGCTGTCTGATCTGCAAAGCAGACTGCCGCATATCCGTATACGGGCACAAAGAACAGGCTGACCGCAATACGTGCAATCATCTCTACCACCCCTGAAAATACAGCTCTGCCTGAAAATCCGATTCCCTGCGTGCTCATACGACAGACATTTAAAATCCCCAGTGCCCAGAAAAAATATCCCATGCACCGCAGATAATGGGCAGATGCTGTGAGCACTGCCGTCTCTGAATGACTAATGAATAACAGTGACAGTACCCTGCCGCCAAAGATCAATACCAGACCGCCGACGATACCATAAGATACTCCTACCGTTACGCCCTGCCGTATGCCCCGTTTGATCCGGTCAATCTTACCTGCGCCAAGATTCTGTCCACAAAAGGTAGAAACCGCCGTAGCGATTGCATCAAACGGACACATAAAGAACTGTTTGATCCGCAGCCCTGCCGTAAAACCGGAAACATAAACACTCCCCAGTCCGTTATTCGCTGACTGAAGTACCATACTTCCAATTGCTGTGATCGAATACTGCAGTCCCATCGGCACACCCATGATCAGCATCTGTGTCGTTCTTTCACCTGTCATGAAAAAATCTTTCCGCTGCAGCCGAAGCAGAGGAAAACCCTTTAAAATAAAGAACAGGCAAAGAATCCCACTGATCGCCTGCGCTGTGATCGTTGCAATGGCAGCACCTGTCACACCCCACTTCAATATGAGAATACAGAACAGATCCAGCAGAATATTTAAGATCGTCGAACAGGCAAGAAACAGAAATGGTGTCCGGCTGTCTCCCACGGCACGTAATATACTGGACAGAAGATTATATAACAGGGTAAACGGAATCCCCAGAAAGATCACCAGCAGATACCGGTACGCTCCGGTATATATCTCATCCGGTGTCGATAATATATGTAAGATCTGTGGACATAACAGCGCACACGCCGCTGTCAGAAGCACAGCAAAGACAGCTGTCAGAACACCGCTGTGAAATATACAGCTGCGCATCTGTTCATAATCCCCGGCACCAAACCGCTGTGCGATCGGAATACCAAAACCACAGCAGATACCGATACAAAAACCAAGCACCAGAAACTGCACACTGCTGGATGCTCCTACACTCGCCAGTGCATTCGTTCCCAGACACTGTCCTACGATCGCTGCATCAACAATATTATAGGTCTGCTGAAACAGATTCCCCAATAATAAAGGGACTGCAAACTGCAGTATCAGCTTCAGTGAATTTCCCTCCGTCATATTCTTTGTCATAACGCACCTCGCTATCTAACCAAAACTTTCCACAGCCTGTTAGCAGTTAAAGCCCTGATATCCGGGCATGCAGTAAATTCAATATTTTTCTGATTTTTGCCGGGTATACTATGTTGTCTGCAAAATGATGGATGAA